>CAZIMR010000119.1:0-5010 GCA_964540215.1 uncultured Puniceicoccaceae bacterium | reverse complement strand
AGTCAGTCAAAGGTCGACGACTTGTGCTCGCCTGAGCGCCTTGCCATTGACGAGGCTGGCACGGCTGTGGTCGAGCGCACCTTGGTCGAAGTCGGGTTTGTTTTGGTAAAGTGTTTCTGCGACGACTAGGTCGAGCACGGCATCGCCGAGGAATTCAAGGCGCTGGTTATCGCCCAGTTCGAGGTCACAGCTTGGGTGGGTGAGAGCAAGTTCCAGCAAAGTAATATCAGCGAAGTGGTAGCCGAGCTGTTGTTCGAAGAGGTTCAATGGGTGCGTCATGGGCAATTTATTCAGGTATCGTGGCTTTCCGCTTGCACGAAATGTTATTTTGGAATTACTCTATGCTTGTCTAAAGCAACGGCTATACAATGCCGAAAATAGAGTCAGCAGCTATTAATAAACTACCTTTGCCTAAACAAAAAACTAAAAAAAACGGGGCCAAAATATTTGTCCTCGACACCAACGTTCTCCTTCACGACCCCCAGTGTCTACATAAGTTTGAGGATAACACAGTTGCCATCCCAGTCGAAGTCCTTGAAGAACTCGACCGCAAGAAATCCGCTCCAGGGGAGTTAGGGTTTTCTGCCCGTAAGATCCATCGAGATCTGCGAGCGCTATTTGACGAGGAGCTCGCCATCCCGCCTGAAATGAAGGGGCAGGGAAATTCCGCGCTCAGTTGCGATTTACCAAATGGTGGTCGCTTGATTGTGGTGATCAACGACTATTTTGTTTCTGGCGATACTCAGAGTGAGGGCATGAATCGCCTGCGTGCAACGCTGGTTGATATGGAGAAAATGGACAGCCGTATTTTGGCGTCTTGCTTTTTTCTCAAGGAAGTATGCACGGACTGCCGTGTGATCTTAGTGACTAAAGACGCCAATATGGCGCTTAAGGGCATCGCGCTGGGTCTCGAAGTGCAGGACTACATGAACGATAAGGTCAAAACGGCCAATATCGGCGGTGGCATCAAGACAGTTGTCATCGAGGACGCTGAGTATGCGCGCTTCATTGAAGAACATGGAGTCGATCTGACGCCGGAGCTAACCAGCCATCTGTATATCAACGAATATATTTATCTGAGCAACGGTGAGTTTCGCGAACCCGCACGCTACCGTGGGGACGGGCAAATAGACGGGTTGATCCTAGGCAGTGGCGTGGGGATTAAGATCCCGAAAGGTATCCGCATCAATCCGCTCAACGAGGAGCAGCGTATGTTGATGGATGCTTTACTCGACGAAGACATTAAGCTGGTCACTTGTATGGGCAAGGCTGGTACCGGTAAGACCTTGGTTTCGATTGCAATGGCACTGTATCAGGCGATCGGCGAAGATAACCTGTACGAGCGCGTCTTCATTACCCGACCGTTGGTGCATATCGGTAAAGACACCGGTGCGCTACCCGGCACCTTGGAAGAGAAAATGGCGCCATATATTGCGCCATTTTATGATAATCTGGAAGTGCTCTTTAGTAATCGGAAAGTGATTAAACGTCCGCCAGCAGATCCAGCTCAAGCCAAGTTAGAGCGTATCACCTCGAATCGTAAGCGTAAGAAGGCGATGACGAAAATGGCGAAGCAACCCGCGCATGCCGAACAGCAAGAGGATGATTCCAAGCAAGCGCGCAAGCCGTCTCAATTTCTGTTCGACTATGGCATGGTCGAAGTGGAGGCGATGACGTACATCCGTGGACGTTCGCTCGCCGATACGATTTTTATCATCGATGAGGCGCAGAATCTCACGCCACACGAAGCAAAGACTGTGGTGAGTCGCATGGCTGAGGGGTCGAAAGTGATCTTACTCGGCGATCCGTATCAGGTGGATAACATGTTTCTCGATGCGATGTCGAATGGACTGGTGCACACTGCGCAGCGCCTCAAGGGAACCGAAATTACCGCTCACTTGGAGTTGACCACGGGGGTGCGCTCTGAGCTGGCTGACCTTGCCGCGGACTTGTTGTAGCTGTGGTCCTCAGATGTATCAAAAGATGGGGGGGCATTACTACGACTCTATCTAGAGCCATTGCCAATCAGAGAACATTGCTGCTTGGCCAATTTGCGTACCGCTTAAATTACGAAGCGTCCAAATGCGTGCCGAATCGATATAGAAACGCCGGCCGCTGGCACTGATTCGAATGCCACGATAATTAGCGGAATAACCTTTGGTGGTGACTTCATTGAGCAGCTGTTGCCGCTCCTCGCGGTGCATCGGTTCTGCGGAGAGCCGAGAGGGCAGCGCAGTTAAGGTGGCCCAATCCATTTCGAACAGAGTCTGAGCGGTGGTGTTGCCGTAGTTAAATATGGGGTCTTCTTGGCTGCCGTGAGAGAGTACAGCAAATGGGGCGGCCATCAGCTGTTCGGTCTCGTGATTCCTAGGTTCGATAAGCTCCGCTCCAAAGTAATGGTAATAGTTGTTAAGTAGTAACGCGGAATGAGACTGGAGATCGATAGCTGCCATTGGGTTGGTCGTGAGCCGCTCGGATTACGCGCCTCCGTGTTATTTGACCGGCAAAAGATTGGACTTAATATTTTGCAACAGCGACTTTTGGCCGCTGGTCAAGGCGGCGGCGTCCTTCAATTGACCTAGGTAATTGCTGGCTGCCTTGCTGTCGTTGTTTTGTAGCGCGGTGCTGGCTTTGCGAGTGAGGTCGGACAAAGCAGATTTTTTAAAATCAAAATTGCGCTTCAGGATTATTGCGGAAAGCGGGTTTTTGATATCGTTCCAGGTCTGCAGTTGAGAGGGCTTGAGACCTGCGGCTTTGATCTGATTGTAATAATCAAATGCGCCCAAGTAGTTTTCTGTATTGAAGCTCTTCAGTAGGCCTTTAGCTGCATTCGTCGCTGGTTCGTTGCCATTGAAAGATTTGAGCAGATCGTTGCCCATCGACAATAGTTCGCTGCCGCCACTGATGGCTTCGGTGGCTTTATTGGTATATTTACCGAGGTCTAGCGCGTTGGCTGCTTGAATGCTGAGCGCGCAGATTGCGAAGGTCGAAAGGATGTGATAGATCTGTTTCATTTTAAATGTCAGTTACGTTGGCGCGGCCTACTTGTCTAACTTTTCGGCGGTTTCTTGTTCCAGGCGCTCGATATATTCAGAAACATTACACGTCAGCATACGAGTGCTGCCGGGGGAGACTTCGAGCACCTTATTGACCACGCCGTCGAGGAAAGAACGGTCATGACTGACGAGGATGACGGTGCCTTCAAAAAGGTTGATCGCTTCCTGCAGCACTTCCTTGGATTTGATATCAAGGTGATTGGTCGGTTCGTCCAAAATCATGCAATTCGCCGGGTGCATGAGCATCTTGGCCAGCGCAACGCGATTCTTCTCACCACCGGAGAGGACGGAGGTTTTCTTGAGT
The DNA here is from genome assembly GCA_964540215.1 of uncultured Puniceicoccaceae bacterium. Taxonomy (GTDB): domain Bacteria; phylum Verrucomicrobiota; class Verrucomicrobiia; order Opitutales; family Coraliomargaritaceae; genus Lentimonas. Next base: position 1,650 of record CAZIMR010000119.1, on the reverse strand, counting down.
GCTTCATCGCCACTGAAGAGCAGCGCGCCGAGTGCGCCGCGTGGGTTCGCGTCGTCGTTGCCGATCGCCGCCGTTTCGACTTCTTCGAGCACGGTGTTGGCTGGGTTGAGCTCTTCGGCTTGGGACTGCGCGAAGTAGCCGAGCACAGTGTTGATACCCTTATCAACGGTGCCGCCTTGGTAAACTTCGATGCCAGCCATGATGCGTGCGAGGGTCGACTTACCCGCGCCATTGACACCGACGACGGCGATGCGGTCGCCCTTATCGATACGGAGGTCGAGCCCGTCAAAAATAACATTGTCACCGTAGGCTTTTTCCAGACCAGCAATGGTGATCACCTTGGCGCTGGCAGGGGGTGATTTAGGGAAGCGGAAGAACATTTTTTTCTCATCACGTGGGATGGTGATGAGCTCCATTTTGTTGAGCGATTTGATCCGGCTTTGTACCATGCTCGCCTTTTTGACGTTGGAGCGGAAACGAGTGATCCAGTCTTTGACCTCCTTGATTTCTTTTTGCTGATTGGCGTAGGCTTTACGCAGAATTTCAAGACGCTTGTCAGTCTCCGTGGCGTAGTAGCTGTAGTTGCCCTTGAAGCTGTTGAGATCACCCATTTTGAGTTCGAGCGTGCGGTCGGTGACTTCGTCGAGGAAGGCACGGTCGTGTGAGATCACGATAAGTGCACCTTGGTAGTGCTTGAGGTATTGCTCGACCCAGTGCTGTGAGATAATGTCCAAGTGATTCGTCGGTTCATCGAGAATAATAAGGCTAGGATTTTGCAGTAGGAGTTTCGCCAGTGCGATACGCATCTGCCAACCACCTGAAAACTCGCCGGTATCGCGGTCAAAGTCAGTTGCCTTAAAGCCCATGCCCATCAGGATCCGCTCGACGCGTGACTTCATCTTGTGTGGCTCGTGGTCTTCGAGTTGCTGCTCCCATTCGCCCATCTGGTCGATGAGGTCGTAGTAGGCATCTTCGGAGGTGTCCATCTCCGCCATCTGTTCTTCAGCCTGATCAATCTTCTTCTTGAGTTCGAGTACATCGCCAAAGGCACTTTCAGCTTCCTTAAATAGAGTGTTTCCTGAGACGGAGATGCCGTCCTGCGGGAGGTAGCCGATACTGACGTAATCTGGCTTATCGACGGAGCCTGATTCAGCCTCAAGTTCGCCCATAAACATGCGTAGCAGGGTGGTCTTGCCGGAGCCGTTTGAGCCGACTAGGGCGATGCGATCACGAGCGCCGATGACGGTGTTGATTTTGTTAAAAAGAGTCTTCTTGCCGAAGTGGTGAGAGATTTGATTGATCGTGATCATTTTTGAAAAAGTGGTAAGGTGCTAAAAGGCGCAGGATGTAATCAGGTCGTCTCTGGATGGCAAAGAAAAAGGAGTGGCGCCGGACTTGCGGGAGGAATCACTTCGGGGCCGTACGCTTAGGAATCGCGCCGATGCCAATCTCAAGGGGCCCACGCGGTGGCGGTCCTGATCAAATATATGTGACCACTCCCGCACGAAAAAGCCCGAGGCGGTTAAAGCGCTCGGGCTGAGTAAAGCATGCTAGCTGGGTCTGCGGGGTCTTTATGCGGCGTCTTTTCCTTTGCCGCCTTTGCCTCTTTTTGCGCGTTTCTTATGGGCGGCTTTGAGCTCGTCTTTGGTC
>CAZIMR010000118.1:0-5012 GCA_964540215.1 uncultured Puniceicoccaceae bacterium | reverse complement strand
GTGCTTTATGCGCCCATGCGAGCATTTCGCCGCCGCCTGAGGCGTGCAGAGTGAGCAGTTCGACGGGGAGGCTGGAAATGCTCTGGACTGCTTTGGCGACGGTGTTGGGAATGTCGTGAAGTTTTAGGTCGAGAAATACCTTATAGCCGCGATCGGCGATTTCGCGGACGAAGTCGGGCCCGTAGGCTGTAAATAATTGCAGGCCTACTTTGACCCATTCGAGAGAATCGCCGATGCGGTCGAGCATGGCGAAGGCTTCTTCGCGGGTTTCGAGGTCGAGGGCGAGTATGAGTTTACAGGGATTCTGGTTAGGCATTTTAAAAGACTGGTAAGCAGATTTACTTGAGGCAATTTGTAAAAGCACGATTTTTCCTCGGCGGCGAAGAAAATTAGCTGCATTAATGAAGTATGCCAATCCAAACGAACAGTTTTCCTGGTGAATTGACTCTGCCTTCGCCGGCCAAGGTGAATTTGATGCTGTCTGTGCATGGTCGGCGGGCGGATGGTTTTCATACGCTGACATCGCTGGTGGTGGCCTTGAAATTTGGCGACACTTTAACGATTCGGATGGGTGGCTCGAGGGATGTGCTGCGTTGCTCGGATCCGGCGGTGCCATTGGGACCTGAAAACCTGGTATTGAAAGCGGCTGCGGTGTTTCGGTCACGTTTGGGGCGTGCGGAGTACTTTGAGTTTGATTTGGACAAGCGCATACCAATGGGTGCTGGTCTCGGTGGCGGCAGTGGCAACGCGGCGGTGGCACTGCGTGGAATGAATCAACTTTTGGGTGAGCCGTTTAATAATGCTGTGCTGTGCGAGTTGGCTGCTGAGCTGGGTTCGGACTGCCCGTTTTTTATTGAAGGTCAGCCTGCGCGGGTGAGTGGGCGTGGCGAAGTGATCGAGCCCGTGGCGGCTGAAGTTGCTGAGCGATTGCGCGGTTCGCGATTGGTATTATTTCGTCCTGATTTTGGTGTGGAGACGGCGGGTGCCTATGGCCGTCTAGCGGCAGGTGCCCCAGGAAGTTATGAGCGCGAGGCCGCTGCGGTCGATCGACTGGATCATTTGATCGAAAGCGGCAAGTTGGGCGCCGTGCTGTTTAATTCATTGGAGGCTTCAGTCGGCAGTCAATATCTGGCTATTTCGACTTTGTTGGCGCAACTACGGGCAGCAGGCGTGGAGTGTTTGATGAGTGGCAGTGGCAGTTGTTGCTTCGCTTTATTGGAAAAAGACGCGACTGATGTTGATCAGATTAAAGGAATTGTTCGAGATGCATGGGGCGAGGCGGTGTTTTGGGTTGAAACTTCAATTTGTTAAGTTGAAACTGCAAGCGTTAGCATTTCTATTTCTCTTAAACGCGATCATCGATAATACTAGTGTCCGAACAAACATCTAAAGAAGAAATCATCCTTGAGGGCATTGCTGCATCTCCTGGAGTTGCGCACGGAACTGCGCTTTTGTATCTTCAAAAGGAATTAGACGTGCCTAGCTACGATCTGCCGCCGGAGGCCATCGATGCTGAGATCGAGCGCTTCGATCAGGCGATCTTGCAAACGCGTGAAGAGATTACGGCGGTACGACACAAGGTAGCCGCTTCGTTGGGCGAAGGTGAGGCGCGGATTTTTGATGCGCATTTGATGGTGCTCGAGGATAGTGCACTGCTGGACGAGGTGAACTCGGAGCTGCGGTCCACTAATAAGAATGTCGAGTGCTGTTATCATAAGATTGCGCAGCGTTATATTTCGTTCTTCAGCTCGATGGAGGATGAGTATTTGAAGGAGCGCGTGACTGATATTCAAGATGTGTCACGGCGTTTGTTGCAGAACTTAATTGGCATGAATAAGTCCAATTTAGGTGAACTCGCAGCGCATAGCATTATCGTTTCCGAAGATATTACGCCTTCTGATACTGCGGATATGGATCGCAGTAAGTTGCTTGGCTTTATCACCGATTCGGGCGGACAAACCAGTCACTCGGTGATTATGGCACGTTCGATGCGGATTCCGGCAGTGGTTGGTCTACATAATGCGACAAAGACGATTCAGAGTGGCGATCAGATTTTGGTGGATGGCTATGATGGCATCGTAGTCATCAATCCGTCCGAGGAACGCCTGTTTAAATACGGCAAGCTCGCCAGTGAACGTCGCAAGCTGGATGAGATTTATAATACGGTCATTTCTGAGCCGAGTGAGACTCAGGATGGTTCGCCGATTGGCTTGATGGCTAACATCGAGGGGGCTCATGAGATGGAGCAGGTCGTCGCGATGCGTTCAAATGGGGTCGGGCTATTCCGTACTGAGGGGATCTTCTTAAGGCATCATGGCTACCCGCCCGAATCTGTGCAGTATGATGAATATGCGGCAGTCGTCGCTGCTGCCGGTAATGAGCCCGTGATCATCCGTACCTTGGATATTGGTGGGGATAAGACTTTGGGGGATGCCGGCACGCAGGAAGATAACTCTTTTATGGGTTTTCGGGCGATTCGTTTTTGCCTTGGGAATCCGGATATTTTCAAGACGCAACTGCGAGCGATTCTTCGGGCTAGTGCGAAGGGGAATGTTAAGATCATGTATCCGATGATCAGTGGTGTGTTGGAATTGCAGCATGCGAACCAAGTGTTAGAGGCCGTGAAGTCGGATTTACGCCAAGAGAATGTCGCATTTGATGAAGCGATCGAGGTCGGAGCGATGGTTGAAATCCCCAGTGCGGCTACGATTATTGACCTCTTGGCTGAGGAGGCCGATTTCTTCAGTATCGGCACGAATGATTTAATCCAGTATCTGATGGCGGTGGATCGCCTGAATGATCGCGTGGCCCACCTATATGAGCCCGCGCACCCAGCGGTGCTGCGCACGCTGAAGCTAATTATTGATGAGGCAAATCGTTTGGGTAAACACGTGAGTGTGTGTGGCGAGATTGCCGGCGATCCGATCTATGCGAGTTTACTTCTGGGAATGGGGGCGACATCGCTGAGTCTGACTTCGTCGATGCTGCCAGAAGTGAAGTATTTTATCCGTAACGTGAAGATCGAGGCCGCGCGTGCGCTGGTTGAGGAAGTGCTACAAATTAATGATCCAGTTGCCGTGGTTCGGCGCTTGGAGGACTTTCGAGTCGAGACCGTCGGCAACCCATCGGGGTAAGGTCGAGTACCATTTATCCAAGGATAAAAGAGTATTAGATCTCAGTGTGCCGTTCCTAGTCTCAGGGCATAGAAATTGTTGTGCTGGTTACTGGAGCTTTAGCCATTGATAATGCTGTGTGCTCGGCACTGGGAAGCGATGATATGCAGCTCAATAGCTTCACATTAGTAGATAACTTACGGCAATTTATTGCCGGGCATCCTGAGAATTTCGTTTCAGGATAATATCTAATTTTGTGGTGAGAGTGGCGGTCGGTTACATGACTGGTTATGGCTTTACACGTGTTAGAATCAATGCGTATGTGAATTCTATTAAAAATGTAAATTAATTGATTTTTTTGCTGGAATGAGGGCGCGGTTTTCGCCGTATTCTTCGACTTTAAAGCAGTTTTAATGGTGACTGATGTCGACTGCCGCTTTTCCTAATATGCGATCAATTATCCTTTTGTGAAGATTCTAATTTTAACAGCTTTGTATCCGCCGTTAAGTGCGAATGGGCATGATAATCGTTGCCAGCAGATGGTGGGTGCCTTGTCGAAACGTGGCCATCAACTGCAAGTGCTGACCTCGAATCGCCGGATGCCACCGATGGGAGTTCGAGGGGAAAGGGGAGTGTACCGCCAGTTGCAGTTGCATGATGTTGAAGATGCAGAGAGCTCGCTAGGAGTTTCTTTTGCGGCGACTTATGAGCAAGAGTTGGCGGGTGCTCGGGTGATGTATCACCGACTGGATCGCTTTCGGCCTGAGGTCGTCTATGTGTGGAATACACAGGGCTTGTCGAAGTCGCTTTTGTTCAGCCTGCAGGAGCAGGGTATTCCTGTGGTTTACGACTTGCACGACAATTGGTTGAGTCCGCATATCTTTGAGATAGATCCGTGGTTTACTTGGTGGCAACGCAATCAGAGCCTACGTTCGAAGTGCTATCAGTTCTATTTGAAATTGATCGGTTCGGCGCGGCGACGCTTACGGGAATTTCCAATTGGTCAGGCCGCCAATCTAGATCTATCTTATGCATCGCTCTGTAGTGAGAGCTTACGCGATGATCTAGTAGCTGGCGGCTTGGTTCAAGCAGCTTCTCTGCCGCTGGTGTATCCTGCTTTGGATACCAATCAAATATCTCCTAAATTTGCTTACCAGCACGCTCGTAAGTTCATGTGGGCTGGGCGCCTGAATGCGGCGAAAGCCCCTGGGATTGCCCTGAGGGCAGTCGGTATCTTGAAGAAGCGTGGTATCGACGTCTCACTGGATTTTTATGGTATGGGATCGCCCACAGAGCGGCGAGCGATGCGTAATTTAATTGATGCCTCGGGCTTGAGTGATTCGGTGCAAATGCAGGGGATTCGCCCTAGAGATCTGGTTTCGAAGTATTCGCAATACGATGCCTTGCTTTTTACCAGTTGCTGCAATGATCCCTTTCCAATCACTCCGCTGGAGGCGATGCTCTCAGGATTGCCGGTTGTTCTTGCCAGAGATGGTGGTATCGAGGAAATTGCCAAAGATGGTGCGACCGCGCTACTGTACGACGCTGGCGATGCGGAGGCATTAGCAGATGCAATGGTGCGGATGATCGATCTTGAGGATGGCGGTTGCGCCATGGCAAAGAAATGTATGGAAAGCGTGCAAGCGCAGCATTCTCTGGACGCTGTTATCCCTCAAATTGAAACGCTTCTGTCTGCTGCAATTAGCGCGTGAGGCCCGCTTCTGATACTATCTCAACAGTTTTATATATTTGGCGTTAATTTTGGCTCAATGCGCGGTGTCAATTCAGACTGCGTATTGCCGAGCGTACGAAGCCTTTGCTGCCAAGTAGGGTGCGTGAGTCATGTCTCGTTGTCGATTTTATCGTGTTGTGGCAGGTTAGTTGAAAATATCTCCTCAA
>CAZIMR010000117.1:0-5115 GCA_964540215.1 uncultured Puniceicoccaceae bacterium | reverse complement strand
TTTTAGCACACGCGCGTCAGCCTCGAGTAGGTCAAGCATCAGTTGCTTCGCCTTATTTAGATCATCCCCATATCCGACACCAATCACCATATCGATGCGACGAGTCGGGTGAGCGGAAAGATTAGTAATCGAACCGCTCATGACCGCTGAGTTCGGCATGATAATTTTAACATTATCTGGAGTTTTCAATTCAGTCGTCAACAGCCCCACTTCCACAACAACACCCATCTCGCCACCAGCCTTGATGAAATTGCCGGCCTTGAAAGGCTTAAACAGAATCAGTAACACTCCGGCAGCGAAGTTCGAAAGCGAACCTTGCAGCGCGAGGCCGATCGCCAAGCCTGCCGCTGCCACCACCGCAGCAAATGAAGTCGTCTCGACACCAAGCTTACCAATCGCTGCGATCACAACAAATACTACAATCGCACCATAAAGCATACTAGAGAAGAAACCGATCAGTGTCGCATCCACTTCTTTTTTTGTCAAAGCAGCCCCAAGCAATACTTTTACCTTTTTCGCAATCCATAGGCCCACGACTAGTATAATAATTGCGCCCAACGCTTTAAGGCCAAAATTCGCGATGCTATCCATTATTGAACCGACTGTTGATTGTTCTGCCATAAGATATGTTTGGTTAGTGAATCGGTTTAAATGTAAAAATAGAGAACATTTATTTAATCGTTACGTGTGACAATCTCTACTCTTCGCATAAACGCAAATACTAACGTCAATTGGTCTATAAAATAACCGCGTGTACTGTTTAAATCAACAAACGCTTATTAATTTGTGTAATCGCCCAACGTGCGTGCTCGGCAACCATCGCGGCGCTCTCAGATTCGGCTATTTGCAGCGCTGGCAAGTCCGCGGCCGTACCAACATTGCCCAGCACCACACAGATGTTACGCCGGAAGCGAGGTAGCTTAAGCCGACGCATCGGCGAGCCGATCATACGCTCACTAAAGGTCGCCTCATCCCACGCCAACAACTCTCGAAGCGGCGGCAACTCACGGGGCGAAAACTTCGCTTCTAAGGTCGGCGTCGCCCATTTATTCCAAGGGCACACATCTAGACACTCGTCACAGCCATACAGTCGGTCACCGATCGCGGTACGATACTGTAGTGGAATTGGCCCATCATGCTCAATCGTTAGATACGAGATACACTTGCTCGCATCGAGTTGATAAGGGGCAGTGATCGCCCCAGTCGGGCATACATCAATACAACGTGTACAACTACCGCAGCGATCCTTGACAGGCTCATCAGCGGGGAGGTCCAGCGTAGTCACGATATTTGCCAAAAACGACCAAGTGCCCCGCTTCGGCTCGACTAGAATTGTACTCTTGCCCTGCCAACCGATGCCTGCGGCCGCGGCGATCGGCTTTTCCAATAACGGCCCGGTATCAACGTAAGGACGCTGCACACCACCAAAATCATCGCGCAACGTGCGGCACAATTTCTTCAAGTAGCGTAACATCATGTTATGATAGTCGTCCCCTAGCGCGTACTTCGCGATACGGTAAGGGCGCACTGGGTCCGGCTGATAATAATTCATGCCGAGCACTATAATACTACGCGCTTCAGGTAGCAGTTGCTCAGGATGCAGACGACGATCGTTGTTTCGCTCCATCCACGACATCGTACCATGCTGCCCGGCAGCGATCCACTTCCGGTAGTAGTCCCCACGCAGTTCCAACGGCACCTTTGCAACGCCGAAGGCATGAAAACCCAGCGAGTTCGCTGCAGCCTTGATGCGTTGTTTAACCGCCATATTTTCTTCTAACACCGGGCGAAGTATTCTAATGATCGATCACGAGTCGAGTCCGTACTGGCCTAGCCACCGACAGGCCTAGAGAAGTGCCCACACCAACTAATCTCTAAAACGCTCAAATTTTACCGAGAAGTGCACCGACCTCAAAGCCATACTGCTCTATTACTGAGCTAAATGGGAATCACCGCACGGCAACCGTTTTTCAATTTATATCAGACTAGAAACTTCTGCTCAGTACCGAAATTCATCTTGTTTTCATCCCCAAAATATTTATACTCAAAAAGTAATCCATTCTGTATATTAACTATTCATACGTCGACTAGGACTATGCTCAGAAAAGAATCAAACGTCGCGCAGCGCTTGCAGAACAACGAGCGACTCATCATTGTAGCAATTATCCTTCTGAGCGGATGGTTAACGAGCGCATGGATTTATAATCATCTACGCCTGCACTACGTAGAATTAGATGAGATTAATTTCAATGAGCTAGTCGCTGAATCTGAGTCAGCAATCACCTCCCGCTACAACAGCTATGTTGACTTACTTCGGGGAGCGGCCAGCCACTACGTCAGCTCAATTTCGGTTACCAGAGAAGAGTGGCGCACCTATGTAGATGTTCTAAAAATCCGGCAAACCTATCCAGGCATCAACGGCATTGGCTTCTGTTTACCTTTTACTTCAATTGAACAACACCAACAATATCAGCAGGAAATTGAAAGTGATTTCCTGCTGTCTCATCCGGTGGTGGATGTGCCAAATGTCTCGGCCCCAGAAATCGATGAGTCGTCATTAGAAAACTTAATCATCACGCACATAGAACCACTTGGAATTAACTTTGCAGCCCTTGGCATACGCCTTTCTAGCGAGGCGATCCGCCTGCATGCTGCAATATTAGCGAGGGACAGCGGCGAACCGACAATAAGTGCTCGTATCAGACTCGTTCAAGATGGCAAAGCACGCTCTGGATTCCTGATGTATTTGCCTGCTTATAAACCGGGACAACCCATCACTTCCGCAGAACAAAGGAAGCAGGCCTTTCTCGGCTTCGCATATGCGCCTTTTATCACTGAGCTCTTTTTAGAGGGTGCACTTGGCGATCAAAGACCAGGGCAGATCAACATTTTAATCTACGATAGTGATTCAATTAATCCGGACGCCTTAGTCTATTCAAACATTGAAAACCGAGAAGATATATCGCCACTCGATTTTGACCAACTAAGCACCTTAAGTATGGGTGGCCAAGTATTTACCATTACTTGGCAAAGAGGCTCGGAATATACGGCAGAGGCTCACCTCACTGCCATCGTATTTGGAGTAGTTAGCGCGCTGTTTACATGCTTACTGGCATTTGCTGCCTACAGTTACGAATCACTGGTTAAAAGTAAGGAAAAAATTGAATTAACCAGTGATAAACTCACCACGGCCAACCAACTCTTAAAATCAGAAGTTAACGTCAAAAACATGGCTGAAGCGGAAGCTGGCCGAGCTGAATTAGCGGCTAAGTCTGCGAATAAAGCCAAGAGCGATTTTCTAGCCGTCATGAGCCACGAGATCCGAACTCCGATGAACAGTGTTATCGGATTTGCTCAACTCCTATCCTGCAGTAAACTAACTTCGGAGCAACTCCTCTGGGCCAGCTACATCCAATCCTCCAGCGGTGCGTTACTCTGCTTGATGAACGACATTCTGGATTTTTCTAAAATTGAAGCCGGAAAGCTGGAGCTCGAGGACATTCCCTTTTCACTTAAGGAAGTTATTGAATATGTGACTGGCAGCTTTTCTACTCAGGCCGTCGAGAAAGGCATCATCGTGGATGCAAAAGTGGCAGAGAATATCCCCGAATATGTCTTAGGTGATCCGACACGCGTCAGACAAATTGTCATCAACTTAGTCAGCAATGGGCTGAAATTCACCGATAAAGGGAGCGTTTCCACTCACCTAGAGTGGATTGGAGATAAAGACAAGGGGACTGCTCGTATTAGCGTGGTCGATACAGGAATCGGCATTCCTTCAGATAAGGTTAATCATCTTTTTAATCAATTTACCCAAGCAGACCTTTCCACTACCAGAACATATGGCGGCACTGGCCTCGGATTGTCGATTTGTCAGAGACTCACTGAGCTAATGAATGGAACGATCCGTGCCACCAGTCTCAACAGCCAAGGCACCACAATGGTCGTTGAGATCCCTTTTACTGTCTCAACGGGAGTGATCCATATTCCCGTTCAAAAGGTCACGCCGATAGACGCAAATAAAAGCACTGATCCACTCGCTAAAATCCTATTGGTCGATGACAACGATCTAAATCAAACACTGGGCTCAACCTTATTAGAACAAATGGGTTACGATGTCGTGCTGGCAAATAACGGCACTGAGGCAATCGAACGAACCAAGCAGGCATACTATCCAATTATTTTCATGGATTGCAAAATGCCGATAATGGACGGCTTCGAAGCAACGCGAGAAATCCGCAAACTCGAAGCAGCTGACTTGCTACCTCGAGGTGTGCACAAGCAGAGAATTGCGATCATCGCACTGACTGCGAACGCCTCGAGCGCCGACAAAGAAGCCTGTATCCGCGCAGGAATGGACGATTATATTTGCAAACCCTACCAGGCTCTCGACTTTCTAAGAGTGCTCAATACTTACCCACATCAAAGCTAGCTGGCAGAAACAATATCGCTACTTACAAGCTGGCAGGACGGATGTTTTTTTGGAAATACTTTTTGGCGCAGGCCGTAAAAATCAATTCTAGCCCCAATAATACCTACTAAACAAGAAGATCGCTTGCTTAAATCCCTCTCCGCCCCTGTTCTCTTACGACTGCCCTGCTATGCGCTGTGCGTTACGACCAGAAACACCACATAAGACATCCCCTTGAACAAAAAAATATTTAATTCCGCACTCTTAATAAAAAATTTAGACACCTATCAATTCAGTTAACCAGAGAGAAGTGCCATCAGCACTTCACAACCATTCTCACACAATTTAACTTCCTTAATCCAGAGACATTATGTCAGTAAATTTCCCAAATCAACGCAACCAAGCTCCAATTTTCCCGGCGCTGCAAAGCTACAAAGGCTCATTCGCACTGCTGCTCATTGCCCTCGCTGTTCTGACCATTTTTCTAGCGGTTAACTTTCGCGTGCAACGCGTATCTGGAACTGAGGTAGGTATTAAGGTAAACAATGTGACCGGCGACATTACGGTCATCGAAAAATCGGGTACCAACATCTATAACGGCCTGCTCAACTCCTTCCACCTGCTTGATATGACTGTGCAGCGCCTAGAAATGGTCGCCGATCCAAATCGTGGCGAACGAAGTAACCGCGACGACCTGCGCATCA
>CAZIMR010000116.1:0-5131 GCA_964540215.1 uncultured Puniceicoccaceae bacterium | reverse complement strand
AACCGCGCTTGGCTGAAGGCATATGGCTCGCACAGAATCCCGACTGTAATGCACAAATGGATTTAACTGACGGCTTAGTCAAAGACCTGAAATCGTTGCTACCGCCAGCCACGCATGCAGCACTTGATCTGGACGCACTACCGATCGCGGCTGCTGCGCACACCTTGGCCAAAACCTCAGGCTGCAGCGCTCTGCAGCATGCCTGCTGCGACGGCGAGGACTATGAATTAGTCGTCACATTAGACCTGCAGGCAAACCATCGTGTATTTGAAACGCAATGGTCAGCGCAGTTCCCTGAAACCGAGTTGCACCGCATCGGCTGTATTCTTCAATCCGCCGCCGCTGGGCAATTAATCGATTCAGCAACAAACACCGCGTTGCCGTGGTCACATGGTTTTGAGCATTTGAGAGTTCCATGAGCAGCGCTGATTCAGATCTCCTACAGCAACTACGGCGTGGCATCCTCACGAGCTCCGCCGCGGAGACCGAAGAAATTGCTCGGGCTTTCGCAGCGCTGCTGCCAGAGGATCAAGTGCTCGCTTTGCATGGCGACCTCGGCGCTGGCAAAACCACCTTTATTCGCGGCTTAGCCCGCGCTTGGGAGATTACCGAGCCTGTCACCAGTCCGACTTTTAATCTATACACGCTCTACCGAGGCAGCCGCCAGCTCGTGCATCTCGATGCGTATCGGCTAGCCTCTGGCGCTGATCTTGACGCGCTGATGATCGACGATTTCCTCACTCCACCGTGGTGTCTGGCAGTTGAGTGGCCCGAACGTATTGCCGACTGCTTGCCCGACGATGCATGGCACCTGTTTTTAGATATTGATGCTGATACTCGGCACCGCATTCGTCTCGGCGCTTAAATAAAAGGGTGTAAGGTCAAACATCTCGAGATGTCTGAATACGCGAGACTTGCTCAACATGGCTCCCGTAATTCCCCCAAGTTGAACTATCTTTTATCTGTCTCAACTTGCGGCTTATTTTAAGCTATACATGCTCCAGCATTACTTTAGCTTTATTGCACTTATCTTTATGAAATCAACCTCCCCTTTTATCTTATCTAAAAAGCTCCACCGTCAAAGTGGTTTCAGCTTAATCGAAATCCTCATCGTGATCGCGCTGATTGCGGTGCTAGCGACAGTCGCGATCGGTAATCTTGGTGGCATTTTCAGCGGGCAACAGGATAAAGTTGCTGCTATTTTTGTTAACCAGACACTCGACACTGCACTGGTACCCTACCGACTCGATGTAGGCAATTACCCGACCACCGAAGAGGGCCTCGCCGCAGTGATGAAAGCACCCGCTGGCAAGGCTGCGAAGTGGAAGGGTGCCTACTTAAAGGAGCTGCCGCTTGATCCTTGGGATAATCCTTATCAATACCGCTATCCTGGCTCGAAGAACATCAATGCCGCCCGCGGCTATGATGCTTGGTCGTGGGGGCCAGATGGTACCGAAAGCGCTGATGATATTGGCAATTGGTAAGCAGACAGATAAAGCGCCTAGCCCCAAGGGCTTCTCGCTAATTGAGATCGTACTAGTCCTCGGGCTAATCGCATTTGCTGCAGCAGTCGTGATCACCAACTTTGCCTCACTGGCTGATCGGGGCGACTCACAAAGCAGCCAAGAAATCCTCCAAGCCGCGGTGCGCGAGGCACGGTTTGTGGCTGCGAGCGAACGAATTGTTAGCGAACTTCGCTTCGATAAGGAAACTGGTAGCCTGTCTATTTCGAGTGACAATCGCATTGGCGAAACTCTTCTACTGAATGAAAATTTCAACAAAAATGGCTCAGCAGAAATCCGTTTCTACCTCGTGCCCCCCGCAGAGGGCTTAGGCCCACCTGCAGACGCGGGCCGCACACGCCTCGAAACCTCGGTCGTTAAATTTGCACCAGATCGCAGCTCCAGCCCCTTCGTCGTCGACATCGAATCGGGCAGCGGCACGCCAAAGCGACTGATATTTGACCCCTTCTCCAGCTTGTTAATCACTCCTCGATGAGAACACTTCGCACTGCATACGGTTTCTCACTAATTGAAGTGGTAGTCGCTCTGGCGCTGTTTGCGATGGCCTCCGTGGTTTTGAGCTCTTCATTCGTCAATGCCCTACTCGCACGAGAACACGGGCAAAGTAACGATCTTCGCCACGCGGACATCCGCGCCGTACGCATGCAACTACTGTTGGAGCCAACTATAGACGACGCTGAAGATGGTGACCGTTACGAGACGCTCAATAATGGCGCAGCCAATTGGGCAGCATTGATTGAGCCGACCAATGTGATCGATCTATTTAAGGTGCAACTACGGATCGAGTTTAGCCAGCCGCAAGCGGAGCAAACAGCAACGCATACCGAAACACTCTACCTGCTACGCCCCACATGGTCGGAATCCGATGAGCGCTCCGATCTGTTGCAGGATAAAAAAGACGCGCTGCAAAATGCACGCGATTTCGATCGATTCTAATGCACCGCCAATCAACAGACGCAACACATCCAGCCGCACGCGCGGGCATGAGCCTACTCGAAGTGATACTCGCGATCGCGGTGGCGGGCTTCGTACTTGCAGCAGCGGTCTCAATGCTCGTCTCGATTAGTAGTATCTGGTCTGAACGTTCCGAGCGGCATTTCTTTGTTGATCACGTCGATGGCGTCACCGAATTCCTGAGTGCCACCTTTAGCAGTGCAGGCGTCGCAATCGCATTAGACGGTAATGCCGAAACAAGTACCGATGGCGACTCGAACTCGGATGCAGCAAATATGCAGCGTCCCCGTATTTCAATTTCCGCCCCTGGCACTGATTCTGAAAGTGATGGCACGATCAACAGCGCTAAGGGTGGCGGACTAGTCTCCTCGCCAGACGAGCCCATCGGATGGGCACGGCCCCCTGGATTTTCAGACAACAAAGCACCTTTGCTAAATTTCAAAATCACCACAGCACCGCCATTGTTAGTTGGACTCGATAATGCACCGCTACTCGGCATCGATACCTTTCTTTATTTTGATAAATCGGAGGGCCTCAGTCTACTTTGGTATTCCACTTTGCAAGAGGAGACTGAAGACATCAACGACCTGCGCCGCACGGTCATTAGTTCATTGGTGACCAAGATTCAGTATATTTACTGGGACGAACGTTTTGAAAAATGGCAGGAAGAACCTGAGCCACTGGAAGCTGACGGTAATGATCAATACTTAATGCCCCGCTTCCTGAAGCTCACGTTTGAATATAATGATGAAATACAACAACGTACATTGACGATTCCAGTTCCATCAAAAAGCGCACTAATTTACTAGCATGCCCCCCACAATTAAACAGTCACACGCACGCTGCAGACCGGCCGCGTCTACGAAGCGGCAACGTGGCAGTGTGCTAGTCGCAGTACTCGCTATTATATTAGTGATTACATTCATGGTCACGCGCTTTATGAATGAAGCCGTCAAAGACCTTGAATACCGTGCAATCTTTAACGAACCATCGGATGTGCGCTCATTTGCCTATGGTATGTTGGAGGTCGCACTCGCGACCGTCCAAGAAGTCGCCTTGATCGATGATGGCAAACTGTACGCCGGCGAACAAGGTTGGAACGATCCACTCAGTTACGCCGGCATCCCCATTCCAGATGGATGGGAAGTCAGCATCAGCATACGTGACGAAGGCGGCAAACTGCCGCTCAACACCATGCCTGAGGAACTCCTTAACCAGCTCCTCGAACAACAGTTGGACTTCGATTTCGGCACTACTCGCGAGCTTAGTAGTACTTTAAGCGACTGGATCGACGAGGACGACCAGCAACGCCTGAATGGTGCTGAATCTGATCACTATTTACGCAATAATCCACCCTATCGAACCGCCAATGCGCCACTGCAATCTCTCGAAGAACTCCGATTGCTTAAGGTCTGGGAGGACGAATTCTTCGACGAGTTCGGCAACCCGAACGAACTATTCATACAGCTCTCTGAGCTGGTGTCTGTGTTAAATACTGGCGCGGTTAACCTGAATGCGGCACCTGCTGAATTGCTGGAGCTGTTAGCCCTTCAGGAAGGCTGGCAAGATGATTACCTGTTTGACGGGCTTGAAGAACCTTATTTGAAAAAGCTGCCTGAGTCGGCCGGCCAAGCCAGTGGCGTTGAAATCACGCTGCTTCGCATCACCGTTAATCTCAAGCGCGGTGATGTACCGTTTACCATCAGCGCGTTGGTCGAACCGAATTTCGGTACGCAATCAAGCTCTTCCTCGGCAGCATCAAGCTCAGCCCCCGGTCGTGCTGCAGAGGATGCACCTAAGATAGGATCGGTCGAGGAGCAGGACGCCCTGCAGTTACCCTTCAAAATTCTACAATTGAGCGAATACACTCAAGGTGAGCCAGAAACTGCATCGGCCCGTTATTCAGCGATGGACATTGGCGAATAATGCGCTTCCTTTGAAATCTATCAATTTCCAGTAATCGTGAACAACACCGCCCCTACATTGAATCCAACTGATCCTGCCCCTGCAGAACAAGTGCTGATCTTACCCGGGGACTTGTTTTTCATCGAAAGTATCGATGTGCCCGTCGATTTAGAGCCTGATGAAATCCCAGATTTTATTGAGTTGAGCCTGGAGTCGGTTGCACCGTTTCCTATTGAGCAACTGAATTGGGGTTTTCTCTATAGTGAAGCTGCTCCGTCTGTATTAGTTTACGCGACGCATCGTGACCGCCTCAAACAAGCTGGCTATACCGAATTACAGAGTTACGCATGGGTGTTACCAGACTTCGCGACACTGACTGGCGCGTGCTTCCCAGAGCAAACCCTAGTCGTACTGGAATCTGCCAACAATCTCAGCTTGCTGCAATTTGATCAAGGCGTAGGCGTTCCCCGTACAGCTCTGGTTACCTCAGTGGACGATGGTGACATTGATCAAGCGATCAAAGCACACATTGCGGGTGCACCCGACCTTGCCAAAGCAGCTACCACGCTAAGGGTACGCACTAGCGAGGTTGAGCTGAGCGAACAAGGACTAGCTAGTTTTAAGCAGGTATCAACCGACGATTCACACAGCGCCGTGGAATATGGTGCATGGAAGACAATGGCACCCACTGAAGCACAACTCTGGCAAGCTGATGTGCGTAGCGCCGATTTTAAGCAAACCGAGCGCAG
>CAZIMR010000115.1:0-5142 GCA_964540215.1 uncultured Puniceicoccaceae bacterium | reverse complement strand
AATTATGCAGGTACTCTCAGTCTTGCCGGGTGAGCGGGCGGTCGACTGCACGCTCGGTTATGGTGGCCATGCGATAGAATTGTTGAAAGCGATACAGCCGAGCGGCTGCTTGCTGGCAGTCGATCAAGATCCCATTGAGTTGCCAAAAACGCAGACGCGCCTGCGCTCAGCTGGCTTTCCGGCAGAATCCTTGCAGTGTGAACGCACCAACTTTGTCGCTCTACGTGGCGTGCTGGGTAAGATCGGTTGGCACGAAGGGGCCGATGCGATTCTCGCTGACTTAGGCGTCTCTTCGATGCAGATCGATAATCCAGCCCGCGGGTTCAGCTTTAAACATCAAGGGCCGCTCGATATGCGCATGAACCCGAATAAGGGCATCTCAGCCAGCGCCCTGATCGAACAATTGGATGAACTTGAATTCGCGGCACTGTTGCGCGAGAATGCGGATGAGCCGAACGCGATACGTCTGGGCACCGCCTTGGCTAATCGGTCTTTTACGACCACTGCGTCACTCGCTCTTGCCATTCAACAGGCGCTACCAAAATCGTTTGACGAAGACCGGATTAAACTCAGTCAGCGACGTGTCTTCCAGGCGCTCCGTATTGTGGTCAACGATGAGTTCAAAGTTCTCGATGGCTGGCTGCGTGGCCTCCCTGACTGCCTTAGATCTGGCGGGCGCGTCGCTGTTCTGACCTTTCATAGCGGCGAGGATCGCCGAGTTAAAAAGGCCTTCCAAGCTGGGCTGGTAGATGGGCGCTACAGTGCGATCAGCGAGAACGTCATCCGCGCCTCCTTTAGTGAGCAGCGCGACAATCCTCGGTCAAGCTCTGCAAAACTCCGCTGGGCGGTGCGGGCGCCTTCTGCTTTGCCGCTCTAGGCCCTGGTTCGCCATTGGCGCAGCACGGTAGCCCTTGTTGCTGGACGATCGCTCAGCCGTGCCAGAAAGCCATCGGCAACCGATACATCAGGTGAATCGATAGATAATTTTTTGCCAGAAATCACCGATCACTGAGGTGCCCCAGAGCCGGTCGCGGTAGTTTTCTCGCACCAAATACATATGATCTTCGAAATCCCAGAAGATGATGCTTTTACCCTCCGGTTTGAGGGCCAATAAGCCCTCGATATTGCGAAGATTTGCGACGTGTAGCATCAGATAGTCCGCGTTCGATTCGTTAAATGCTTGATACAAGCGTTTGGTCAGGAGATCGAAGTGAAGGTAGGTGGAAGAGGTGAGCCAATAGATTTGACCTGTCGGGATCGATGGGTGCGTTTCATGGATGTAGCGGATCACATCGCTGGAGATCGAGCTGATCATGATATCCTTCTCTCGGCCGCGCGCTTGAATATCTTGGATGATTACATCCGCGAGGCGACAGTCCTCTGCATAATCGCCCTGTGACTTGATCTCAATATTTAGCTTTTTGTTGACGGCCCCGATGATGTCTCGATAGCGCGCGATCTGACCGTCGGAGGCCTCTGTTAGTTCAGCGTAGGTTGAGTTATTGATGGTCGCGAGCTTGCCAAATAGACGCAGCAGTCGCTTGTCATGAAAGACCACAATCTGTCCGTCTTTGGTGTACTGAACATCGAACTCGATAAACGCATACTGGGGGTCTTGATTTGCCGCGAGCAGAGCTGAATAGCTGTTCTCTAAGTAATTAATAGACGAGCCGCGGTGTGCGCCCACGGTGCAGGGATAGTCCGGTAGCAACTTTGCAGATCGGCCAATGTGAGTCTCCATCACTTCACTCAAGCTGGTGATGTGGCGCAGGAATAATCGATCGGCCAGCAACCAGACGAGTAGCACTGCGCCAGCCAAAGCGAATGGCTTGAGGAATTTCTTAGCGGCGCTCGGTGGAGTGCCTTTAATTGGCTGGTTATGGATACTCATGAGAGTGCACTGAGATGCAACTATTCGGCGCCTAACCACGGCTCGGCATCGAGCAAGGCGCTTAGTTCCGGCCAGCCACCTGCTTGCTGCTCTTGAAGTACGTAGAGATACAAGGCAACTTCGCCCGCTGGATAGGTTTCACGCATTGCTGTAAGTGCCTTGCTGAGCAAAGTCGCATCCATGGCTGCTGGAAATTTTTCGACCATGCCTGTGCCGTCATGCTTGATGTTCATCCGATCTAGAAAGTCGATTAACATTTCTTGACGACCACGCATCAGCCAGACTTCCAGTACTTGCATGGCAATCTGCTCGGCTGGCTTACGACTACAGGCAGCAGTTAGCAACGTGACCTGCTTATCCGGCGATTGCTTGGTAATGAACACTGGGCGCATTTTTTGCTGCTCTGCGAGCTGCTGGACCACGCCCTTATACGACTCACGCTCCTCTTTACGGAGATAAGTAAACAGTGTTGCTGCCAGTGCCGTCGGCATGGTTTGAAAGATTTGATAAGCAAGCATGTGCAGACAACACTTCATCTCGCAGGCTTGCGGCAATGCTAAAATTCAGCCGCCAGCGGTTAAATCAAATTATACTAAAAAGGATGATATGAGCGAAGTGGCTGTGTTGGTCATGACTTTCTGCCTCCTATTTCTCGGATGTTGCCTTTTGTTAGTAGCGTCATTGTTTAACTCTGATGATTGCATAGGTCCTATGCGATGGCTATACTCAGATCATGCATCATGTATTAGCGGAGACTCAAGGTGACCTCGTCGCGATTGAATCTATCGACAAACTGACGGAGTTGAATTTTGAAATTATCACGCCTTTATTGGAGTCGCAGATCGAGGAGTATCACAAAATTTCGCTCTTCGTAGAGATGAGGAATTTCCACGGCTGGGCTGACGGAGGGTTCTGGGCGGATACCAATTTTGAACTCAAGCATCACGGTGATTTTACTCGGATCGCGATTGTGGGAGATCAGAAGTGGGAGAGGTGGATGGCGACGCTCTCCAAACCATTCACTTCAGCCAAGGTTCGCTATTGCCGCATGGACCAGCGCAAAAGTGCAATGAATTCGGCCTCCGGTGGTCGGTTCTAATGCTACGGCATTGATTTGGTGCCTATTATTCGACTCTCAATGGGAAATGTTAGCGCATTGAAATCGTTGCCAAGCAGTCGCTTGTTGCTGAATTTTTGATCAATGCCCAGTGTGCAACCAAGGCATAGTTAAAGCCCGCCACGGCGGGCTTTGTTGTGGTTGCCGATCCCTTGCTTGCTTCGCAAGCGCGCGCATTCGCGCTGTGGAATTATTAATTTATGAGATCATATGCGCTTGCTCATGGTGACTTGAGTCTGAAAATAACTATAGGATTTACACGTATATAGTTACTTGGCTGGATTTATGTAAATTAACCCCTAGTTCAATGTCCTCAATAAAAACTATTCTCATCAGTCAGATTGTCTTTTTGCTGCCTACCATAGGGGAATGTGCAATTTCAAACGAACAACAGGATGCTGATGGCAGTGCGGCGGCTTACACTGATAGCGCAACTGGGCAGATTTATGTGCCAAGCGTCGAAATTAAGAACGGCAAGCGCTACTACGCTTGGCCGCATTGGGATAAGTCTAAGAATCGTAAGATGCAGGTACATCGGGAACGTACTGCTCATTCTGGTGCGCAATGGTGGCCTCATGCTGGGTTAGGGTTATTTATGCACTGGGGCATTGTGAGCGAGTTTGAGCCATCTGGGGAGGCATGGTCGGGGCGCTGGCACAAGAAACGTGCCGACCGTTTTCATCCGCAGTCCGAAATTTGGGAGGCAGCTGAGACTTTTAATCCGAGGAACTACGATCCCGATAAATGGATGGCGGGGGCGCGCCGTGCCGGTTTCCGTTATTCCGTTCTCACCACCAAGCATCACGACGGATACGCCCTATGGGATTCCGATACCGCAATGATCGGGGTGCGCCAGTATATGAATGGACGATGTCTCCTTACCCCCTTTGTAGAGGCGTGCCGTAAGAATGATGTGAAAGTTGGATTCTACTATTCTGGAATGGACTGGTATTTTGACCGGGGTCACATGAATTTCGCGCTCGGCGGTGAAAAAAAGATGAATTATAAAGGTGAAATAGTGGATGCCCTGCCTGCGCCGCCCGCCGATCGCCCAACCGCGATTAACCAATTCAATCGGCGCCAAGTGGAAGAACTCATCACCCGATTTAAACCCGACATCTGGTGGGGCGATGGTGGTCACGGTGCGAGTATTGAATACATTCGGGACCTGCATCCACCGATCGTGATCAATAACCGTGATGAGGAGAGCGGCGATCACGCGACTCCTGAAGGCTTTCAAATGGCGCATCCTCGTTTTATTCGAAAACCGGTTCTGGAGAATGGTTGGTGGTGGGAACTGTGTACTATTATTCAGGGTGGCTCTTGGCATTATGACAAAGCAAAGGGCGAGAAGATCAATCAGACGGATGCGGTCTTACGGGCACTTGCCGAAGTCCGCTGCCTTGGAGGCAATTTGCTCGTTAATATCGGTCCGCGCCCCGACGGCACTTTTCCTGACGAAGTATGGCGTCTCTTCGACGAGATGGCAGAATGGATGTCCACCAACGAAGCCTCAGTTTTCGGCATCAATGGCGGTGGTCCGTGGCCAGAAAAGTGTAATGTTCCGATTACCGTTAAGGACCGGACTTGGTATTTTCACGCGAAGCAGAACCATGCTACTGAGCGCAACCCTGTGGTGTTGAAGGATTGTCCTGTGAAACCGCTGAGCGTTACCCTGATGCACACTGGCGATTCTATTGATTATACCTACAGTAGCGCGACTCTCAGCTTCGCAATTCCTGATTCGCTAAAGTCTGTGAATGTTACAGATGTAGTTAAGGTTGAATTTGGTGAAGAGTTCGACCCTGAGCCATATTTGTTTAAGCATTGGTAGGGTTCTATTTATCGAGATGAAGCTCGACTGATTGTAAGCTGAACTCAGGGTGGTAGCCGCTGCGGTCTTTGCTGGCGCCTTTTACTGCACGGGCTCCATCGAGCATCATCAGTAGTAGCTGATAGTCTCCTGGCTGGTCAAACCGGACCATGCCAATGTCTACATAAGTGAAGTCGCGCCCATGTTGAGTAACGACTGGGTCGGCTTCCAGTTGCTGGTGGTTGACTTGAATCTTATAGCGAGCTCCTTCCAGTCCTGGTGCAAAGGCCTGATGGCTGAGAACTTTATATTCACCAGGAG
>CAZIMR010000114.1:0-5176 GCA_964540215.1 uncultured Puniceicoccaceae bacterium | reverse complement strand
CTGATATAGCACCTGAGTTGCAACTGTTGGGGCAGCCGACCAAGACTCTACTGGATAAATTGGCGCTAGTCGAACTTGAGCGTGTTGCCGGTTCGTTGCGTTAATACTTACCTCTGTAATGACGATGAAACCAAGTGTTGAGATTGAATATTGCCCGGGCTGTCGCTGGTTGTTGCGAGCAAGTTGGACGGCGCAGGAACTGTTAACGACGTTTGAAAGTGAACTCGGCGCAGTGACGCTGCGGCCTTCGGCGGAGGGCGGCACTTTTCGTGTGACGGTGGACGCCACTGTGGTGTGGAATCGTAAAGACCAAGGGCGCTTCCCTGAGATGAAGGAACTGAAGCAGCGCATTCGCGATGAGATCGCCCCCGAGCGTGATCTTGGTCATAGTGATGTCGGTGGGAAAACGAAGGATGACTAACTCGATTGGAGAGGCTGCGATCGCCGCAGCACAGAAGCTTTCAGATGGTGTGGATGCACTGCAGTTCGCCGCGCCGACCACACATGTTTATAACCCGCTGGACTACGCGTGGGCAGGGCATCGGAGTTATCTGAAGCAGCACGCCAGCTCGCCGAAGAAAGTAATTTTGATGGGGATGAACCCCGGGCCTTTTGGCATGGCGCAGACCGGCGTGCCGTTTGGCGAAGTTGCGCTGGTGCGCGACTGGATTGGCGTAAATGAGGACATTCAGCAGCCGTTCAATGAGCATCCAAAGCGTGTGGTCGAAGGTTTTGCTTGTCAGCGCAGTGAGGTGAGCGGGCGGCGTCTGTGGGGTTTGTTCAGCGAACGCTTTGAATCCGCAGATGCGTTTTTTGCGGATCACTTTGTGGCGAATTATTGCCCGCTGGTCTTTATGGAAGCAAGCGGGCGCAACCGCACACCAGATAAGTTGCCCGCGTCTGAGGTCGCCGCGTTGTATTCACTATGTGATACACATTTGCGCGAGTTAGTTGCGGTGTTGCAACCCGAGTGGGTGATTGGCGTCGGCGCGTTCGCAGAAGGCCGTGCGAAGGTGGCCTTGAAAGATGTCGACGTGCAGGTCGGGCGTATTTTGCACCCGAGCCCTGCGAGTCCCGCCGCGAACCGAGGCTGGGGCGAGCAAGCGACCAGGCAGCTCGAAGCGTTGGGCGTGTGGCAATAAAAAGGGTCATGCCCGCTTAGCGAGGAAGGTAAAGGAGGGAGGGCGACTCGCCCTCCTTTGCAGCAACACCGGATGAATGTGGGCGAGTCGCCCAGACTCCTATCGCGGTCAATGGCTCACCCAGCAGGCCCCCGTTGTCTCTCTGCTGCAACGGTCTGTCGTTTCAATCGAGACTTTCGGGCTAATCGTCGACGAACCAATAAAAAGGGCGAACATTGCTGTCCGCCCCAAAGTGAAAGTCGTGTGCCGCTAGAAACGGCAGCCTACTGAAAAGGCCACTGCTTGGCTGTCGAGATCGTAGTCGCCATTAACAGTCGGAAGGTATTGCATCGTCGAAGGATGCCTAGGCGCTGTTAGGGACAGTTCTGATCCACCGGCCACACAACACGTCCTCTTTTCAGGGGTGGCCTGGTGTAAGAGCGCCTCGGATCGGCTTGGCGGTTCACTAGCCGTGGCAAGTGAGTTGGGCCAGGGCAGTCAGTTGACTGTCTCGGTCGTCCTCCTCGAACAACAGGTGTAAGCGCCTCAGGCAGTGAATACGAAAAGAAGGGCAGATTCAAATTGTCAAATGGCAAGAAACGTTCCAACATGCGCCACTTTTTGACAAACTCGTTCTGTCCAAATACTTTAAATTATCATGCAAGTCACGCTCCTCAAGTCTAAGCTGCTCCGCGCAGAAGTCACTGACAGTGCCCTCCACTACGAGGGTAGTCTGGCGATTGACTCCGTATTGATGGAGCAGATCGGCCTCGTCGCGTACGAGAAGATTCTGGTTGCCAACATCGCCAACGGCGAGCGCTTCGAGACCTACGCAATCGAGGCTCCAAAAGGGTCGCATACCATTTCCCTCAACGGCGCAGCCGCGCATAAGGGTGAGCTTGGCGATTTATTAGTGATTATGTCGTTTGCCCAATTCGAAGCCGAAGAGGCCCAGGCATGGAAGCCTAAGGTGCTAGTACTGGCCGATGGCAACCAGCGCGTGGTGCGCGCGGATAATATCCTAGTCGCTGAAAACACCTTTTACGACTGCTAGTCGGTTGCAGATCTATTTTCTAAAAAGCCGATCATTCGCATGGTCGGCTTTTTTTGTAGGCCATTGTCGGCCGAAGTCTTTGCGCATGTTCTGCCAAGTTCAGCGAGCGCAGGGAAGAGATGGCATATGATTGCTGAAGAGGGGACTGCCTGAGCCACTGAAACGGATAGGCGTGTGGGCGACTCGCCCACTTTGAGCTTCTGTGAATGCGCGAGGGACAGTCACCGGCTCACGCCATCGATTTTTGTCGCAAGCGTCGTGTGATTAGGGTGCCCGCAATTTTTTTCATATTGAGAACTGTTCTCAATAGTTGAATTGTAATCGGTTAAGTCGCTGAAGCGCATTGTCTTAATGATTTTAAAATACCTGTATATTGGCTTGCTGATGCTGGTTAAGTTACGCGAATGATTCTCAATAATCATTTATACTTGTCGCGCTGTTTTTTCTGGCAATATCTGGGCGAGGTTATGAATAAACAAACGAATACATTACGCCGAGCGGCCGTCCTAGGACTCGCGCTTACCTGTGCCACCGCAGGGTTGCGCGCCGAAGAGATTGCGGCCGACGCTGCTGCCAGCCAAGATCTAGTGCCTTATGTGGTGGTGGCTACGCGCACACCATTGACGCTGGACCGTGTTTCACCATCAGTTTCTTATATCTCTGCTGAAGAGATGGAGTTTTGGCAGGATCGACGTGTGGTCGATGCGCTTGAGCGTGAGACGGGTGCTATCCTGCGTAGTAATGGTGCTCCAGGCGCTGCAACATCTCTGTTCCTGCGTGGTACAGAGAGCAATCATACGGGTTTCTTTTTAGATGGCCGTCGATTGAATCCGTCAACTAGCGGACAGTATGACCTCGAGTCATTAAGCTTGAATAACCTGAGCAGCGTGCAGTTGCAAAAAGGTGCTTCCTCGGTGAACTATGGCTCTAATGGTATTGGTGGTGTGGTTGATCTGCGTACTGCAGATACTTATGGCTATACAGACGAGGGGGCGACGGTCGAAGGCGAACTCGGTTCGAACAATTACTACCGGGCAAGCGGCTCGGCATTGGTTGCCCGTGATAATTGGGGGTTAAGTATTGAGGCTTCCACGCTTACGACCGAGAATGAGCGTGATAATGATGACTTCGAAACTACTTCAGTAACTGGGCGCTTTGATTACGAGATTGTTGACGATCTTACATTCGAAGTATTGGGCACCTACTCTGATACAGAGAAGGGTATTGCGGGATCCTTATCTAGTCCGTCTCCAAGTGATGTGGGCGAAACAGAGAATTGGTTGATTTCACCAGGCATAAAATATGCCACGGATGAAGTGAGCGTTCATGTATTCTATTCGCGTGGTGAATTCGAGAACGATGCCACCGCTACGTCTTTTCCGACAATTAGTAATATCGAGACGGATGAAGTGAGCCTCCAGATTGATTACACGGTGACAGAGCGAGCTTTGCTGACTCTTGGAGGCTTGTATCGTAACGATGAGCTGCGTAGGGAGAGCTTTGGTCTTTATGGTAGTCAGTTTAACGAGCGCCTTGAGCAAGCAGGTGGTTTCGCTCAATTGCTCTATGAAGTGTCTGAAGCCTTCGAAGTTCGCGCTGGCCTTCGTTTTGATGATTATAGTGACTATGATGGGGCGTGGACTGGGAACATTGAAGCAATCTACACATTCGATGAGAAGAATCTCTCCGTGTTTGCCAAGCTTTCCGAGTCTTATGCGCCGCCAACGGCATTGGACTTGGCATTTGACAGTAATCAGAATCCGGATGGCTCGCCCGCCAATACGCCATTGCAACCTGAGGCGAGTGTATCGTACGAGCTTGGGCTTCGTCAGAGTCTGTTCGAAGATCAACTTGAGTGGTCTTTGGTTATGTTCCGTAATGAAATTGACGAGCTGGTTCAGTATCTCGGTCACGGGGCGCCGTTATACTATTCAGATACCTATAATGTCGGTAAGGCTAGGACAGAGGGTGTCGAACTCGGTGTTGATTATGCGGCCACAAGTAAGGTCAATCTTGGGCTTGGTTACACTTACCTGACTGCTGAAAATGAAGAAACAGGACAACGATTGTTGCGTCGTGCTCGCCATACACTGCAGTTATCTGCAGATTACTTCATTACAGATTATCTCAGGCTTGGGGCGATTGGCACTGGTTATTTTGATAGCGAAGACGTGGGCAATGAGGACCACGAGGATTCATTCGTCGTCGATCTGGTTGCGAACTGGGACGTCAATGACAGATGGTCGATCTTTGTACGTGCTGAGAATGTCTTGGATGAAGTATATGAGTCAGTCGCGGGCTATCCTTCACTTGGTCGTACTGGCTACATCGGTGCTCGTTTGAGTTTCTAATCTTTTCTTGTTTAGAAAATAATGGCAGGCTGTTGCTTCCTTTAAGGGAAAGCGGCAGTCTGCCTTTTTTGTTTCAGACCTTTATTGCTGCAGCAGTGACCTTCTAATTTCTTCTTCCTGACTCCTATTAAATGGCGAATACGCAACAGCGTGATGTGATCCTGTCTGTTTTGAAAGAGGCGGCGCGTCCATTGACGCGTGAGGAGATCCTATCACTGGGACGCCAGCAGATTCCGCGGCTGGGTTCGGCCACCGTCAATCGCGCGATTCGCGAGATGACGGCTGCCTTTCAGATTATCGGGGTGGAGTTCCCCGGCCAGCCGCGCCGCTATGAGTTGCCCGCCGAAAGTGAGCATCCGCATTTCATCTGCCGCAGTTGCAACAAAGTGTTCGATCTTCCCGTGGCAATGCAACTGCCGCAGGTGCACGCGCCTAAGGGTTTCGTGGTGACCGGCGGCGAGATTGTCTATGCAGGCACCTGCCCGGATTGTTCGAACCAAAAGTAGCGGCTGGGTTATAGGAGTGTGGGCGACCCGCCCACGTTTTCATACTGTCAGAAATACGCGCGGGTTGTTTGTGGGCGACCCGCCCACACCCTTTTCTAGTTCTTTGAACTCCAGCTTTCGCCGCGAATCCAGTCGATTAATTGA
>CAZIMR010000113.1:0-5190 GCA_964540215.1 uncultured Puniceicoccaceae bacterium | reverse complement strand
GCTCCTCATCGCAGGTGCCAACGGCCTCGGCAAGCGCACTGACTTCTCCGACTACCGCGTTCAATCCCGCGGTGGCTCCGGTATCATCGCAATCAAGTCTGACAAGGTTGTCGGCGCTCTCAGCGTCACCGACGAAGACGAGATCATGATGTTCACCAAAAAGGGCCAAGCCGTCCGCAGCCCGATCGACACCGTTCGTATCACCGGTCGTGCCGCAAGCGGCGTGAAGCTCGTCAACCTAGCAGCCCGAGATGCCCTAATCGGCATCTCCAAGGTAGTCGCCTCTGACGAAGAGGAATCGGGCGAAGTCGAAGTCATCGAAGCTGAAACATCCACAGAAGGCTTAGCCGCCGAAGCAACCACGCCAGACGGCGACGCAACCGAAGCGTAGCTTGTACTCGATCATTGTTTAACAAAAGCCGCTACAGTTGCTGTAGCGGCTTTTTTCGGGCGTCTTTCTAATCGCATGGGACAACGCAAGATGAGCGAACCGCTCTTAAAGCGTCGACTAATCAACTGGTAACGTACCGACAAAACACCCGCCTCATCTAAGTCCTCCATTCCCCCTCGGACAGATACGCGCGCAGCAGGCTGCCACAACAAATCGGGTCGAGTAACAAGCGCTAATGCGCCTTATGCGATGCGGATCGATCGACCTTTTCGGTACAAAATTACCAGCAGGGTACAAGTCTGCTACAAAAGAACCGCCAAGAATGCCTCTGTCAGTCCCCACGTTCACGATTCGACGCTAATCGATATCAGCGGCCGCGGCGAATCTCAGATCCCTTGAACTGCACGCGCACCCGATATACGGTCTTGATGCGGGTCCTGATTTTGAAAGTTTTGGGATCGATCGAATCAGGTACTTCATCGCGATGGATATCAATGATGGCATGATAACCACGCTCAGAGAAAATATCGATGAGCATGGTCAGCGCATCCGCATCGCCAAAGGTCGTATCTTCGGTATTGACGACAGCCATACCAGAAATCGCGTGGCGCTGAATGATCGGCATAAAAACACGATTAATCGTGTTCACTACTTTGGAAAACAACTCGCTTTGGCGTTGTTCGTAAGTATCGAGGCGATCGACCAAGTCCTGTCGAGCATGTGCCGATATTGCACTGGCAATGGGGATCGACGAAAGGCGGTCGTAAGTGGCTTCGTCAAGTTCAAGAGAGCCTTGATAGCGCAGCTCTTTATCAATCCGTGCACGCACTTCATCGAGCGTACCATGTGCATTAATGAAGTGATAGAAGAATATCGCTCGAAGGTCTTTGAGTGCCCCGTAGGTTTTTTCCTTAAAAGTGCGGTAACGATCGAGCGCGGCAACTGGATCGAGGTCCGTCGTACGCATTTCCATGAGTTGGCCATCACCAGACTCACGCACTTCCTCGTTATGGATGCGTGCCTGTTCGCCACGATAGAGCTGGCGCCGAACGCTCTCCTTCTCATCGACGAAGAGCACCACAATGTGGAAGTGCGGTTTCTTTAAATACTCGGCAAAAAGCGTATCTGCATACTTATTACGTAAGCCGACTAGCTTATTAAACAGCAACTTGACACACTCCACCTGCACTTTGGTGCGAGGAAAGCCGTCCACGACAGCACCCGTCTGAAAGATCGGATCTAGTAGCTTACGTAAAATAATTTCGATCACTTCGCGGTCGCCCACAAGCATACCAGCATCGATCATCTGTCTCGCTTCCGGGCTCTCCAACAATGAGCTGACAACCACTGGCGGAGCACTCAAATCGCGAAACTTCATGATAAAGTCGGTATTGGTGCCTTTACCTGCACCAGGCGCGCCATTGAGCCAAAATATCTCTTTCGGAAAACGAAGACTCTCTTCACCAAACTCTTCAACCAGAACCGTCCAGACCGACTGAAAGATAAATTGCGCATCTTTAACCTCATGGTCATGAAGTTTTTTGCTGTCGATTTTGGAAACTGTACCGGCTGGTGTGGAAGCCATTGTAATAATGTTAGTTAATATTTATCAAAGGAGAGCAAAAATAAGTGGGAAATGTGACTGGCGTTCAAGCCTCATTCAATGCGTATTCAACTATTTTCCTCACTAAGGGAAGGTCGCGTCATCTGAGCAGATGTATTTCGAGGCAGGCAAATACGCGCCGCCGCGCCCTCAAAATCCTCCTCACCCGAGAGAATGTCGATCTCGAGGCGGAGGAAATAAATCGGAATGGTGGGCCTGATATTTTCAAACAAGCGCACGGCGTCTTTCTCCGTCGTCACAATCATATCGAGCTCGGCCTCAGCCGCCTGATCGTAGACATGCTGAATCTCCGCACGCGAAAAGCGGTGATGGTCGAGGAAACGATGATTATACCGAATCTCAGCACCGTAGCCGCGCAGCATATTCTCAAAGCTCTCCGGAGAGGCGATGCCGCTAAATGCCGCGATTTGTGCCCCCTTTAAAGTATCGAGTGGCAAGCGCGCGCCGCCATCAATGGCCTGTAAATACTGGGGCTGATGGGAGCATTCGATGATTTCCGCCGTTGGATTGTGTTCGCGGATGAGCTCAAGCAAAGCATCATCTTGCGTGCCGTCGGACTTGGTCAGGAAAATATAACTTGCTCGAGAAAGATGCTTGATCGGTTCGCGCAAGATGCCGCGCGGCAACAGGTGCTGATTCCCAAATGGATTGGTCTTATCTACTAGTAATAAATTCAAACGGCCTTTGAGCGGCAAGTATTGGAAGCCGTCATCGAGAATCAGTGTGTCGCATCCAAAGCGCCGGATCGCGAACGAACCCGCCTTCACACGGTTCTTATCACACAGAACGACGACCCCCGGCAAGTTGCGGGCTAGCATATATGGCTCATCCCCAGCGACTTCCGAATCAAGCAGCACGGTCTTACCATCACTGACTATTTTCGGCGGCGCCTCTTCGCCGTGCGTCAGCTTGCGCCATATTTTTTGAGTCAATGGCTCTTTCTTACTCTTATATCCACGGCTGAGAATTGCGACCTTACGACCACGCTCAGTCAAGGTGCGGGCAAATTTCTCCACCACAGGCGTTTTACCCGTGCCACCGACCGTCAAATTCCCCACCACCACGACTAGGCAGCCTAGTGGTTTATTACGGAGAATACGGTGCTCAT
Organism: uncultured Puniceicoccaceae bacterium; assembly: GCA_964540215.1. Taxonomy (GTDB): domain Bacteria; phylum Verrucomicrobiota; class Verrucomicrobiia; order Opitutales; family Coraliomargaritaceae; genus Lentimonas. The sequence goes on along the minus strand of CAZIMR010000113.1, from coordinate 2,067 downwards.
ATAGATACCAGCGCAGCTGTACGATAAAACTGAACAGAAACGAGAGTACATAGAGGAAGGAGCCAAACAGCTCAGCAGCGCGGCCATGCTGCCGATCGTAGATCACATCCGCAGTGAATTGGGCAAAGTCATTGGCCTTGCGCGCTAGATCTTCGCGGAATTTACGGAGCATGGAAAAGAGTGCAAATGGTGGGTTTTATGCTGAAACAGAAATGACAAGAATGAGAAACAGGGTTGACGCCAGTTTTATTCGCCTGTTTTACCAAAAACCTAGTCACACTCAATTGCCTATGTTAAATCAATGCATAATAGATTGAGATCGCCAAACTCCATTTCCCTCTTCACACGATAAAACTGTCACTTTCTATTCAATGAGCCTACGCACCAATATTTACAGCTCCACTCCTCGTTATATGCCAGTACCAAATCGACTGTGCAAGGCGACTCGACGCACGAGCACTCCGAAACCAGTAACACACTTATAGTATTCATTTTCAAAGAGCCTCCATTCACCACGGAGGCTCAGCACTTTACAGACCGACAGATTCAAACACATGAAATATTTAATTATTGCTGAAAAGCCTTCCGTCGCCACCGACCTGTCCAAAGCCTTGGCCAAGCACTTGGGCAAATTTGAGAAAAAGGGCAAATCCCGCGACGCACAATATTTCGAGAATGAAAATGCCGCCATCACCTCGGCGGTCGGTCACCTCGTCGAGCTAAAGATGCCCACTGGCCCCAACGGCAAAAACCTCCCGTGGAACTTTAAGGTACTGCCCGCGATCCCAAAGAAATTTGAGCTGCAACCCATCGAGCAAACACACAATCGCCTCAAGCACGTGCTCAGCTTGGCCAAAAAGAAGGAATTCGACGTCATCATCAACGCCTGTGATGCCGGCCGCGAAGGTGAGCTTATCTTCCAATACATCATGGACATCGGCAAAATCCAGAAGCCCGTTAAGCGCCTCTGGATGCAGTCGATGACTACTGGTTCGATCCTCGAAGCTTGGGACAACCTCCGCGAAGGCGAGCAAATGTCGAACCTCGCCGATGCCGCTAAATGCCGATCCGAATCTGACTGGCTCGTCGGCCTCAACTCCACTCGCGCCTTCACCTGCTTCCGCTCACGTCACGGCGGATTCAACATCACAGCTGCAGGCCGTGTGCAGACCCCGACCCTCGCCATCCTCGCGAAACGCGAGCGTGAAATCGCCGCATTCAACCCAGAAGATTACTGGGAGATTCACGCCGATTTCGGCGTCGCCAATGGCGAATACCCTGGCAAATGGATCGATCTCAATTTTAAGAAGAATAAGGAGCAGCCACATGGGCGTGCCGAGCGTGTTTGGGATAAAGCTACCGCCGAGAAGATCCACCAGCGCTGCCAAGGCAAAGCTGGCACAGTCACCGAAGAGACTAAACCGACCAAACAGATCGCACCGCAGCTCTACGACCTCACCACTCTGCAGCGTGAAGCTCCGTTCACTGCTAAAAATACACTCGGGCTCGCACAAGCACTGTACGAACGTCACAAGATGCTCACCTATCCGAGAACCGACTCCCGCTACCTGCCAGAAGACTATATGAGCAAGGTCTTCGAGACCTTTCGCGACCTCGCCAGCTCGGGACACCCAGCTGCTAAATGGGCCACTGATGCGATCGAGAATGATCGCGTGCAGTTCTCCAAGCGCGTGTTCAACAACGCGAAGGTCTCAGATCACTTTGCGATTATTCCAACCGGCCGCGTCGTCAAACTCAACGAGCAGGAATCGAAGCTCTACGACATGGTCCTCAAACGCTTCATCGCCGTGTTCTTCCCGCATGCTGAGTTCGAAGTCACCAAGCGCCTGACCTCGATCAACCACGGTGACGAAAAAGACACTTTCCTGACCAACGGTAAAACACTGGTCAAACCAGGTTACCTCGCCGTCTATGGCCGCGTCGCAGGCGTTGCCGCTGAGAAGGACGAGCTCGTCGCAGTCAATCAGGGCGAAGACGCGCAGACCGAAGCGATCGACGTATTGGACAAAGAAACCAAGCCGCCGGCCCGCTACACGGAGTCCACGC
>CAZIMR010000112.1:0-5238 GCA_964540215.1 uncultured Puniceicoccaceae bacterium | reverse complement strand
CAGAATGCATTGAACTGCGTTATCGTTAATACATCTGCTAGTGGCAGGTCTGGATTTGTGGTAGACACCAGCAGCAAGCGCAACTCCTGCGGCTTTAGCGGGTCATCTAGCCAAGTACTCCCGTCGCCAGTGACTTCCGAAAACGACTGACCGCCCCAGCTTGCCTTTGCGAAATAAAGCTTCCGCGTATTCGCTTCGCCCGGAATGGTGCCAAGCGGATAGCGGGCCTCATTGGCGCTGCCAGCACCATGACGGGTCGCTAGGTTCCACCAGTAATCGGCATCTGCGGCGGTGCCGACAGTAGACGCATTCATATCAAGTGGAAAACGCTGCTCACGTAACATCCCGAGCTTCAACGCCGCTGCGATTTTCGGCAGTGCTGCTCGGTCGTCGACCGAACGCTGGGTGCGTATCAAATTCACGACACTCGGCACCGCCGCGGCAAATAAGATCGAAATCACCACCATCACCCCAATCATTTCGATTAGAGTGAAGCCAGTACGAGAAGGCCGTTTAGCTATGTGGTCGGTGCGCATAATACTTTAATAAGCTCCTGGGCTCAACATATTGACGAGTGGTAAGAAAACCGCAGCTGCAACAGCCCCGGCGACAAAAACTGAACACACAATCAATCCAGGCTCTAAAAATGCGAAGAACGTTTTAATCTGTCGCGGCACTAAATCGTCGTAATAATCGACCACTGCTTGCAAGGCATCGTCCATTGATCCAGTGCGCTCCCCAACCCCGATCATTGTGCGAACAAGGGCAGGGAAAACACGATCTTTGCCCATGCCTTGGCTCATGCTTGAGCCATTCGCCACCGCGTTCTCGATCCTTTGCACGCTTTGCTCGATCACTTTATTGCCGACCACATCTCGCGCCATTGCCAGTGAATCAGTAATCACAATACCCGCTTTTTGCATTAGTATCAGGCTCCGCAAAAAACGGGCAACTGCAAGAGTCCGAATCACGTCACCTAGATATGGGATCTTTAACAGTAGGTGGTCTCGTGTCAGTGCCGCTCGTGAGGATACTTTAAACAATAAGCGCAGACCAGGTGGGACGCATACAAACACGACCACGATCACCGCCCAATAGTTCACCACAAAATCGCTACAGGCAATCATCGCTCGGGTAATCCAAGGCAGGGGGATATCAAGCTCGAACAACAATTCGATCACCGTCGGAAAGACAAAGCGTAGCGCGATAAAGATAAAAGCCACCAGTGCGGCCATCACGAAGGCAGGATAGAGCATCGCTTGCTTAAACGTCTTCCAGTTTTTATCCATCCACTCTAAATAAGCACGTAGCTCAATTAAGTTTTCCGCTAACGAGCCACTCTGCTCAGCCACTTGCACCACATTGCGAATGTAACCGGGGAAGACTCGCGGGAATTGCTCAAGTGCCTTACTCAGTGGCGTGCCCTGCTCGACCAACTCCCCCAGGCGATCACGTACCTTGGATTGAGCTCCAGAGGCTTCTTCGCCCTCGCGGGTGCGCAAGGCTTCCAAGACGGGGACGCCGGCACGAAGCTGAATCCCAATTTGAAAAATCAAATTTGCAAGCTCAGCAGATTTTAACTTGAGATTCCCATAGCGTGGACCACGCAACTTTTCGCGCGTTTCTGAATTCACTAATTCAAGTCCTTCTTGCGCGAGCAGACTATTCAAGCGCACCGCCGATTCAGCATCGCGCTGACCTTTGACGATTCGGCCATCCGCGGTGACTGCGGTATAATTAAATTCCGGCATCCGCGATTTCCATGTCTGACTCGAGCTGAATCACTCGCCCCACTTCCTCGACCGTCGTCAGCCCCGCTCGGGCTTTGGCTAGCCCATCCTGGCGCATTAAAGGGATTCCCTGCTTTTTTAGGTGCTGCTTAAGAATCGCTGTCGGTTGATGGTTATCGATTAAATGGGAAAGTCCCGGCCCGACCCGAATGATCTCGGCCAAACTAATGCGCCCATTATAGCCGTTGTCGCCACAGGCATGGCAACCCACCGCGCGATATAAATCGACCGGCCCCTCGACTGCGCCTCCACCGAGACCCGCCCACTCTTCAGGCGTCAATGTATGCGCCTCACGGCAGACCGGACAAAGTCGCCGCCCTAGGCGCTGTGCGCTGAGCCCAATCAAACTGCTGGAAAGCAAATACGGCGGAATGCCCAAATCGGTTAAGCGTGGCACGGCGCTAATCGCGTCGTTGGTGTGTAGTGTAGAGAACACTAAATGCCCAGTCAGGGCCGCGCGGATCATCAGTTCCGCCGTTACTTGGTCTCGGGTCTCACCCACCAATATCACATCAGGATCTTGCCGTAAAAGCGTGCGCAAGCCACTGGCAAAAGAAAGTCCGATCTCATCTTTGATCTGCGTCTGCCGAATTAACGGCAGGCGATACTCAATCGGATCTTCGAGTGTAAATACACTGCGCGCTTCAGCATCAATCATCGAAAGTAGCGCATACAGCGTAGTCGTTTTACCACTACCGGTCGGACCAGTAATCAAAAACACGCCATGTGGTTGATCCAAAATTTCGGCGAATTGCGTCTCCTGTTCCTCCGAAAATCCTAGCGTAGGAAGCTTCAATTGCAAGCGAGACTGATCGAGCAAGCGCATGACTAAACTCTCCCCATTACTACAGGGTAAGCTAGAGACACGAATATCTACTTCCTCACTGCCAATCGCAAAGTGGATGCGCCCATCCTGCGGCAGTCGATCCTCCGCGGTATCCATGCCCGCTAAAATTTTAAACCGTGCAGTGAGTGCGCTACGAATCGCACTCGGCAGCAGTAAGCCTTCCTCCAATACACCATCGACACGCAAGCGAATGCGGAAAAAGCGCTCTTCGGGGTGCAAGTGTACATCACTGGCCTCGCGAGTAGCCGCATGCATCAGAATTTGCTCCGCAAGGCGGATCATTGGCGGATCATCCTGACTCTGCTCATTCAATAATGCCGCATCCATTTGGATGAACGCGCCGACTGCATCATACAACTCATCCTGCGCCGCGTAGTTCCGATTGATCGCGAGTCGTATGTCAGTTTCCGATGCAGCTAAGGCCTCCACTGGTTGGCCCGTCGCTGCCTCTAAGCGCTTGAGTGTCGGCAGATCAAATGGATTGCTCGCGGCGACCCACAAGACGCCATCGCGTTCAGCGACCGGTACAGCCACCAAGCTCTGGCACAACTCCAACGGGAGTTTCGAGCGGAGTGTCGCATCTAAGCTCAGTCGGCGTAAACTAAGGTGATTGCCCTTGCCCGACCCTTCGCCAATAAAATCACTCGCAGTGCGAAGTTGCCCACGAATCGAACGATAGCGCGACAGCTCTTCGCCAGTAACCAGTCCGAGCCGCTGGACGACTTCACTAAAGCTAAGCCCCAAACGTGAGCCTTCGCGCTGAGCTAAGACAATCTGCGAGTCCGTGAGGATGCGTTCCGACGCAAACCAGGCTTCCATCGAGATAGAAGCCTGGTGAGGTCCAGAAACGTTGGGCGAGATATCGCTCAAGTGCTATTTAGTTATCCAAAAGAGGATTACTGGTGCGCGACATACAAAAACGCATCGTAAGTGGAATCACCATTATCAATAAACCATGCATTCGCACCATCGATATTTGTCAGCGGTGTACCACCCGCAGCAAGTGATTCACCGATAACATTCAAGTCACCTTGAACAGTATTTGGAAATGGGCCATTCACCTTAGTCCCTAGCGCAGCAGCTTCTTGAGTAGTGAGGTTAGGCATCATGAAATACACGATTCGGCTCGCACGGCCTGCTGACTTAAACACGAAAGGTGCGTTCCCATAGCCAATTGCAGTACCGCCACCGGCATCGAGATTGCCGCCGCCTGCAATTGTTGAGCAGCCAACTGCCCAATCTTTACCATTAATATCTTCGCCGATAGGTGTTCTTTCATTCTCTAGCAGTTGCTCCTGCAGGACGAGCAAATCACCAAAATCAGCGGCAGCGCCTGGGACTGTAGTCGCCCCAGATGGGTCTGAGCGATAATCAATAATAGATGTCAAAGTACCATCCTCCGGGAAGCGATCGTAACGCTGGTAATAACTCAGTGCAGCAGACTTGGCGGAATTAACTGAACCAATTGCCGAAGTGACTTTCGCGTCGCGGATCGACTCGATTACGCGAGGCGCGACGACTGCAGCGAGAATACCGATGATCGCAAGGACACCGATCATTTCAATTAGAGTGAAGCCAGATTTTTGAGGTGTTTTCATATCTTTTATGTCTTTCATAGGTGGTTTAGTTTCGTGTATTCGTATGCTTACTTGTAAAAATTAAAGGTCTAGATGCACATATTCTAAGATGCATAGACCTTAACATCATAGATTACTATCTAAAATTGTTAAAAATTATTAAAACCGCCATAGACTACTATTTTACGTGATGATATTAGTAAAAAATAAAGATGTAGTTAAGAAATAAGTGCCGAGGGGGCGACTTTTACCCCGCAGTTGGTGGCCCCCAACTAAGCAACGAGTAAGCTGCGGATTAATGATGATTGCTCCGCTAGTCATTGTTCGGGAACTCTCGATGCAGCCTGCCTTCGAGCTCGGTCACACGTGCGGCAAGCGCATCATACTGGTCCTTAGTCACGACATTGGCGCGATTAAGCATATCGATAAAGAGCTTACTGGCTTCGACCTTCGTCTTCTCGGTCTCAACTCTGCCCTCCTCGACAATTTTATCGGACATCGCGGCCGCTTCCTCCTGAGTCAGCTTGCCTTTTTGCACTAATTCATCGAGCGACTCCAGAACTTTGTCTTTCGTCACGACGGCTAGGCCTATGCCAGCCAACATTGTTTTTTTAACGAGATCGATCATAACATCGGCAAGATAGGCATTCGTCAGCAGAACACAAGAGCGCATACATAAGATCCGCGGGCAGTTGGGGGCGGGCACTTGCCGAATACAAAACCGGGAGACTCAGCTTCATCCCACACGACGATCCAAAGTCTTACGACTTTGACTACCAGAGCGTGGAGTCAACCCTCCGTACGCACACAAAAAAGCCCGCCGAATGCCGGCGGGCTTTTGCAAGAAACTGTTAGAGTTAAATTACTCCGCGACTGCGTCGATCGAACGATTCACGGCACCGGCTGGCGTCATGATCGTCGGATTCTGGAACAGCGAGTTCGCGTTCACGTTGCGGTAGTTCTGACGTGCTGGCGAACCACCTGGGCTGACCAGATTGGCCGTGACGAAAATCAACAAGTTGCG
>CAZIMR010000111.1:0-5263 GCA_964540215.1 uncultured Puniceicoccaceae bacterium | reverse complement strand
CATCCTGTTTCGCTCGCTGCATTTCGGCAACGTGCTGGTTTCCCCCGAGCACGATCTCGCACTGATCGATATCGTCGATATCAGCTTCCGCCGCAGCGGCGCGCTCACCACATCACAGCGCATCCGCAACTTCGTCCACATCGGGCGCTACACCGAAGACCGCACACTCTTCACTCAAACTGGCGAGCATACTTTTATTGATGCCTACCTCGCGGCTTGCCCAGTGACTCCAGAAACAGGCAGCACTCTGAAGAACGCCTTTCTTAAAGGACTCCGCACCTAGCCGAAGCACTTCCCCTATATGTTTAAAATCAAGAAACAATGGATCGCCCCAGACTGCGAGTCCACCCTAAGAGACGCCGGCTTACTCGACATCGAATCCGTCTCAAAGCGTGAATTCGACTGGTTTGAAGCGCCCAATCGCCGCCGCGGCGGTTGGAGCGGCGTCACGCGCATCGTGCTCAACCCCGAAGCCGCGCCAGAAGATCACAAAGCCGTCTTTCTGAAAATTCAGCAGAACCACTTCTACCGAGCGCCTTCGACATTTTTCCTCAAGCGCCTGTCGTTTGCTCGGGAATTCGACGCTCTTCAAGCCCTCGCCCCAGTGGTTAGTTGTATGCCAAACTTACTGCAATTTGCCCAATGGGAGCAGGATGGCAACCAAGGCTCGTTGATCATTACTGAGGCACTCGAAGGGTTGCAGCCCTTTGACACATGGCTCAAAGAACAGAAGGATTCAGCCGATACTAATCAATCAGAACCAATCCTGAAGGCACTTCAATCAGTCGCAAGCGCCGCACGCGAAGTTCATCATGCTGGATGGGCACACTTCGGATTTTACCCAAAACATGCCTTTATCCGCCAAGACGAGAATGGGGATTTTAGCACATGCCTGATCGACCTTGAGAAAGCGCGACAACCACTCCGTTCAACTCAATCCACGATTGAAGATGTCTCTCGCTTCCTGCGGCACTCGACCGAATTAAATAATGAAGAGAAAGTGGCATATCTACGTGCCTACTTCCAAACGGACACTTTTTCCGATGCCCAGAAACGCATGATCCGTAAAATGCACGGTGGCCCGAGTGTATAACCACGCATATCTAGGAAAACAAGCATTGACAGCAATGCTAGCAACGCAGACAATGCAATGATGGCTACCCTCACAATACGCAACCTAGACGATGCCACTAAACGAAAGATTCGCATAGTCGCTGCGCAACACGGGCACTCGATGGAAGCCGAGGCCCGAAATATACTCACTCAAGCCGTCTCTCCGCATGCCCTAAACTCCAACGCAAGTGAATCCCTAAAGCAAATTACAGGCATCTGGAAAACACGCGGCACTACAGAACAGCTAATGCAAACCACCCGGGGCATACGCTAGCGGATGGCAGCACTCATCGACACCAACGTCATTTCAGACGTGCTATTCGAAGATCCGGACTGGTTGCAATGGTCAATCGACCGCCTGATGGAATATGAGGGACAATTACAAATCAACCCAGCCATCTACGCTGAACTCTGCTACCCCGCCGAATCCTCCGAAGAAATCGATATCATCCTAGGCAAATTATCATTAACCTACGTTGAGACTCCACGCCAAGGGCTCTATCTCGCCGCTCAAGCCTATGAAACCTACCGCTCCCGCGGCGGCACGAAATCCGCCCCCCTTCCGGATTTTTTTATAGGAGGACATGCAGCCGCATTAAAGGTGCCATTAATCACAAGAGATGTCTCACGCTACCAAACTTATTTCCCTCAGGTTAAATTGATCCATCCCTGATCATCACTTTGTTCCTGGCACTTGCCCCTGCGGGGCTAGCTCGACAGACCCCACTAATTATCTCCGCGCTTCTCGCGCTCCTTCCCACCTTCCGACTTTAACAAGTTCACACTTGCTCACTTTTACACAAGAGCATGAATATTTCAGGACTCGGAGGTGCCGCCCGGCACAACCCCTACATCTGCACTTCCATGAATCACCGTGACAAACCGATGGTTTGCTCTTCAACCGATACATTTAATATGCGCTACAGCTCCGACCTACAATTCCTGATTATGGAAAATGTGCTGGTCATAAAAGAGGAAGCAGCTACGTTCTAATTCATTCGCAATAAAAACAGAAATTAATTTCTCGATGTAGAATACTAAGCGGCAACATAAATCTATGAAGTCCTGAAAATAATAGATTTAGGAACGTATGAGCCAAAAAAACATCAAACTACATTGGGCACACTCAAAACCAAACTTCGGTGATTGCCTGTCTCCACTCATCTGTGAGCTCATTAGTCAACGCAAGGTAGTTCATGCCAAGATTAATAAGTGTGATCTCATTGCAGCTGGTAGCCTGCTGCAGCGTAAAAAAGAATCCCTATGGGCACGTAAAATGAATGTATGGGGAACCGGCTTCATTGAAAAATCTGTAAAGCACAAGAGTAAGCATACATACCACGCGATACGTGGCTGCTTCAGTGCATCGCTACTATCCAACAAGAGCATTTCTGTTTTTGGCGATCCAGGGCTGCTGGCTGACCAGCTAATCAATCCGGCACAAATCTCAAAACGATATGAAATAGGAATCGTCCCACACTACAAAGATCGTGATCTGCCAATTATTACTCAATTAAAGAGCGACCATAAAAGCGTAAAAATCATTGATGTCTTTCAAGACCCCAAAGAAGTCATCACTCAAATCGCTCAATGCCACGCGATACTATCGTCCAGCCTTCACGGACTTATTACCGCTGATTCACTAAAGATTCCAAACATAAGAATCGAAATTAGCTCAAGCATTAGAGGAGGTGATTGGAAGTTCAATGACTACTACTCTACATTTGAAATTAAACCGCTAAAAATCAGCGGCAACAGCCTAACAAAAATGGCTGATCTTCACTCATACTTCGAACAGTATAATCGTCCTAGACTAGACGATATAAAAGAAAAGCTCTACCAGTCATTCCCAAGTATATAACCCCAGAGCGGACATAGTATTGCCCAAGAATAAATCAGACGATCGAGCTGAATCTTTCAAAAAGCTAAAGGGATCCCTCGACGATACAGTTGCTTGTAGAATTTAACCTTCAATTTGATAAGGAAGGCACGAAGAAGCCCTTTATTTTTCTGTATTTTAGCTTGGCGCTTAAAACTGTCAAAAGCGACACGACGTCTCAAACGTTGCCCATCCACCTCAGACAGAATTCCATTCGCAAGCGCATGCTCTAAATCTGCGTAGTACTGATTGATTATTCCATCGACACTTAATTTAGCGATGTTGGCTGAACTGGAAACAGAGCTCTCCGTCCTGCGGTACTGAATCAAATCAATCGGTTCTCTTCGTAACTCCCCCAACATTAGCGCACGCAATACAAACACCGTGTCTTCAGTCGGGCAACTCGAAGCAATTGGAGGAAATTTATCAACAACATCCCGATGAATGATTCGACCAGGAGCAAAGGTAGAAATTTTCCTGCGATCAGTGATAAAGTCTTCTAGATTGTAAGTAAAAGACTCTCGGATAGCACGACGTCCCTGAATCACGTCGCCGTCTTCGTTAATTGTCGAGGCATCAAAATCGACCATATAAGCCCCACCAGAAGCTTGCATGGCATCCACTGCTATTTTAACATGTTCAGGGCTTGAAATATCATCACCACCAACAGTGACAATAAAGTCTCCAGTTGAAAGACCTGCAACAAATGAGATATGCCCCCCAATCCCCAAGTTCTTTTCATTACGATTTATGATCACCCGATGAGGTCCACGATACGTACGTACCTTCTCCTCAATAATGGCATAAGTCTGATCCGTAGAACAATCATCCGAAATGATAATTTCCAAAGGTGAATAGGTCTGAGCAAGCGCAGCATCTACCGATTCCCCGATATAGCGCTCTTGTTTATAAGTGAATAAACAATAACTCACCAACGGTTTCACCGATGAATCCTTAATCGGCAGATCAGCATCTAAAGCCACCTCAACCTCAGACATTACAGGCTCCTTTCTTTTGAACAATACAGCTAAAATCCCTGCGTCTCAACGTACAGACAAGCCCCTCAAAAAAACCAAGGGCCACTGATATGAAAAAAGCCCGAAAGGCCTCTGAATATAAATAAGGTATCATGATCAATAGTAGACGACTGGCACATGCGCGCACCCAATACCAGCGTATGCATGCCCACTAGGAATAACATGTGTCAGCAACAGCCAGTGCAATGGTCGAATTCTCATTCAGCTATTACAACTCCAGATGCCATCACACAAACGATTCAGCCATTTGAGCAGAATGAGTCTTCAACAACACAATGGTCATCGACTGAAAAGACGGTCCAACCAGGCATGCGAAAAGCCTCGGCATGCCCTTCAAGCGAGCGCCGTTCCTTCGAAGCGTCATACCATACGCTCGGGATAATCACCTCTTTATCAACATCTTGATTGAGAAAGCCCCCCCAAACTCCAAAACTCGAATTCGACGAAATCTGATATTTACAAAGTGAAATCAAATATAGATCTAGAAAGCCCTTAGACTGATCATTCACATCGACGCACTGAACGTCATATCCCTCAGGAATCCGACCGACAATAGACTCACGCACCCACTCAGGATCATCTGAGAAAAAGAAAACGGCTGGATCCTTCAATTCCCTTTTAGCGACTAGGAAGCTTAACGCTGATAAATAATAGTCGGGCGTGAGGATTGCATTTCCAACGCTAATAAAATCTCCCCGCCTTACATGTATCGCAATCGAATTTCTCGATTGCGTGATGTGATTCTTAACCGACTCATTTCCATCGTCCAATTCCAGCTCGTCAAATCTCAAAAGCCTGAACAACTCCGCCTTCACTAGATCTAGATATTTCCAGTGATAAAAATATCCATCTAAATACTTTGATTTAGGAGTTAAATGACTCGCATCAAAAACAAAAGGAAACTGATTCTTTTGGTAATGTATTTTTTTAGTCCAATATATTTCATCCTCAGTCGCTTCTTCAAGATTCACAGCAGGAAACGCCTGCGTTAAGGTGAATTCTCGATTGGAGTGACCATCGCATCCAACCCCCTTCGAATGAAACCAAGATAGATCATATTTCACAGTGACATTACGATCTCGAGCGATGGATAAACCCAAAGCAAACTTCACTAAGACCGAACAAAATCCACCATCTACCATTATCACACATAATGGATTCTCAACCAATTCCCTCTTCCATAATCTTTTTTTGCAAAAAAAACGACAACAAGAGCTGAAGACATGTCTAAACC
>CAZIMR010000110.1:4774-5282 GCA_964540215.1 uncultured Puniceicoccaceae bacterium | reverse complement strand
AATCGACTGGCCCACTTCCGGCAGGCCGTGCATACGCCATGCGATACCAGCGACGCCACTTCGGCTACCGTCCACGATCGGCATACGAAAACGGAAGTTGCCCTCCCCGAAGGCATGCGGCGCTTCTTCGAGGACGACGCCACGCAAACCAAACACTGGCTCGGCATTGCCCTGACCAAAGGGATGCAACCGGTCCAGCTCTTCAAGTAAGCCTTCTTCTAAATCTTCAACCTCCAACCAAGTCGACAACTGCAGCGATGGCTCAGGTAAGCCATCCGGATAGAGCGCCTTCAAGCTTTTGAGATAGCACTCGGTAAATGCTTTGATGTTTGCGACTTTCAGCGAAACACCGGCCGCCATCGGATGGCCGCCCCAGTGCCCGAGAAAATCGGTACAACGTTGAAAGACTTCGACTAAATTCACCGTCGCCACACTACGCCCGGAACCATGCGCATCTTCACCATCTGCACCAAGAATCACACAAGGCTTATGAAAATGGCGACTCACG
>CAZIMR010000110.1:0-4764 GCA_964540215.1 uncultured Puniceicoccaceae bacterium | reverse complement strand
CACGCGACTGGCCACGATACCAACGACCCCCGGGTGCCAATCTTCGCCAAACAACACGATACCGGGTTCATCCGCAAACTCCTCAGCCGCACGTTGCTCGGCCTTTGCGGCAATGCCACGCTCAATACCTTGGCGCTCACGATTCATCGTATCGAGCTCTTGCGCAATCTTTTGGCAGGCAGCCGGGTCGTCACTCAAAAGCAGGTTCATCGGCAGTGACGCATCACCCAAGCGCCCACTAGCATTAATGCGCGGTGCTAGTTTAAATGAAATATCAGATGCCGCCATTTCTTGACTGGCATCCATGCCGCTGATTTCGGCTAAAGCACCAATACCAATACGGCCATTCGCGCGCAGGTGGCGCAAGCCGAACCATGAGAGGATGCGATTCTCGCCGCGCAACGGCACGAGGTCGGCAATCGTGCCCATCGCAACAAGGTCTAAATAGTCCTTAAGTTGAATGCCATCTACGTGCGGATCTTCAGCCTCGCGACGACTTTTCAGAAGCCCGTGCAAGAGCTTAAACACTAGACCCGCGGTACACAGATCGCGCCACGGCGCATTTTCAGCATCGTTCACGTGCGGGTTTACAAAAATGCACCCTTCAGGCGCGACCGTCTTAGTCTGGTGATGGTCGACCACAATCACATCGCAGCCCAACTCACGCAAATACGCGATCGGCTCGTGCGCGTTGGTGCCACAGTCCAGCGCAATAAATAGATCTGGTACTTCACCTGCGAAGACACGAGTGATCGCCTCACGACTCAAGCCGTAGCCCTCATCTAACCGCAGCGGCACACAATAGCGCGGCTCTAGACCGAGCGTGCGCAACATACTGACGAGCTGCACGGTACTGGTCACGCCATCAACATCGAAATCGCCAAACACCAACACCGACTCCTTCGCCTCAATTGCCTGCTCGATACGCGTTACCGCTGCGCGAAGGTTTTTCAGCGCAAAGGGGTTATCGAGCTGAGCAAGACGCGGACGTAGAAACTCTTCCGCCGCTTCGACCGTCGCCAAATCGCGCTGCGAGAGCAATTCTCCCATAACTTTAGATACACGCAACTCCGCGCTTAATTCAGCAGCGATTGTGTCGTTAGTCTCAGTTAAGGTCCAAAGCATAAATTAAAGTGTTGATGTTAGAATCGTAGCGCTAACGGTTGGCGACTTCAATCGATCATTTTAAATAAAAAAATGGCGAATCGTTCCCGATTCGCCATTCCTGTTTTAAAAATCAACCATTGATCCGCTTAATTCTCACTCGAACTCTCCCACTCGTAGCGCTTCGGCGTGAGCTGATGCTCTTCGACGTGGCGGCGGTCGCCCTTGTGCCACCAGTAGAAGACGGGGCTGGCGATGAAGATCGAAGAGAACGTTCCGGTTAGAATACCAATAATAAAGATGAAGGAGAAATCGGTGATGACTCCGGCTCCGAAGATGTAAAGCGACAGCGCAGCAAGCAATGTGGTGATACTGGTGAGCAATGTGCGAGAGAACACTCGGCTGAGCGCAAGGTTGATAATCGAGCGTAAATCCGTACCAGGGTTGAGTTCCAGTTCTTCACGGATGCGGTCAAAGGCAACGATGGTATCATTGATCGAGTAACCCACGATCATTAGAATCGCAGCCAACATCGGCGCGGTGAATTGGCCGCTCACAAAGATACCCAGTTCGCCGCAAATGACGAAGATGCCGATCGTCATCAAGACGTCGTGAATCGTTGCGACGACCGCGCCGACTCCGTAGCCGACTTCGAAGCGGAAAGCGACGTAGAGGAGGATGCCACCCAATGCGCACAGCACAGAATAAAGCGCATTCCATTGAATGCTCTTGGATACAGATGCACCGATTTGAGTGATGCCAGTCTCGATCAGATTCGCATCCGGGAAAGCGGCTTGAAGCTGCTCGAGAACCGGACGTGCTTGATCAAAGGGTGTTTGCAACTTCAGGATTTCAACATCCTGCCCAATAAGGCTCTGGTAAATCGGAGTCACATCACCGAGATCCTGGTCCGCCACCACTTGCATGATCTCATCAGCGCCGAGGCGTTGGTCATAGGCGACTGTCATCTCATCACCACCGGTAAAGTCTTTACCCAAGATGTTGTCATGGTGAACCACTACACTAACAACACCAGCGAGCACGATCAGCCAAGAAACGATAAACGCAGGCTTACGGAATTTAAAGAAATCGAGCTTCTTGGATGGGAAGAGGTCCATGCCCAGCACTTTTCGTAAACCGATACGATGCACGAGGAAGTCGACCAACAATCGAGTCACTACCAGCGCACAGAAGATCGACGCACAAATACCAATTGCGAGCGTGATGCCGAAGCCCTTAACCGGACCAGTGCCGAGCCAGATCAGAATCGACGCCGTGATCAAAGTCGTGACGTTGGCGTCCACAATCGTCGAAGTTACCTTATCGAATGCACCTGCGGTGGCATTCTTAATACTTTTACCGCTCTTAAGCTCTTCACGTAAACGCTCGAAGATCAAAATATTGGCATCCACCCCCATCCCGAGTGTCAACACCAGTGCCGCGACACCGGGAAGTGTCAGCGTCGCACCAAGGCTGGCAAGTACACCAAGAACGATGACGATATTAACCAAAGCGGAAATGACGGCGACCACGCCGCCAGCAAAATAATAAAGGAGCATGAACCCGACCACCAGGCAGGCACCCCACTGAGCTGCATTGATCGAGCTAGCGCGTGCGCCGGCAGCCAATGTCGGTTGCACTTCGTACATCTGGTCTACACGCAACTCAACCGCGAGCGGGTTATTCAAGACGTTGGCAAGGTCGATCGCTTCACGTTGCGAGTAAGTCCCAGTGATCTGCGCGCGACTAGAAAGGACGCCGTTCACAGTTGGTGCTGAGTAAAGCTTGCCGTCGAGGACAATGGCAAGGGGCTGGCCGATCATTCTTTCAGTCACAGCAGCGAGAATGTCCGCACCATCGCTCGTCATTTCGAGATTGATCTGAAAACCACCAGTCTGCGTTTGCGAGACATAGGCATCATCGACGATTTCACCAGTCGCTTCTGGGATGAGCTTAACAAACATGCGACGCTCAAAGACTTCACCCGTCTTACGATCTTCATTCTCCTCAGCGAGCACTTCATAGCCGACAGGATATTTGTTCTTTGCAGTCGTGTCAGGGTTCAGGGTCTCATGCACCGACCGGAACTCGAGGCGAGCTGGCTTTTTTAAGTCTTCCAGCACCTCTGGGTTATCCTTAGTGGACAGGCCCGCGATTTGAATCTCGATCGCGTCATCGCCAACAGGACGAATGATCGGCTCAGCCACACCGTGACCGTCCAAACGACTACCCATGATTTCGATGGCGTCCTTTAGCTGCTCCGCTTGTTCGAATTTACTACCTGGAGCATCCTCAGCAATCTTCAGCGTCACACCGACGCCGCCTTTAAGGTCGAGGCCGAGGCGTAGATTGCTCTGCGCGGAACTGAGGATGTACTTAAGCAGGATGTCGTTGCGCTTATTTTGATTCGCAACGTCGCGCAGGTTCACCTCAGGGAAGAACACCGCATAGTCGATATTTTCTTCGGCGCCCATCTCGCGTAATGCCAAAAACAGAGTCTTCGACTTCTTCGAATCCACTCGAGCCTCAGCGCGTTCCATGATGGCCGCAAACTCAGCCGTTTGCGCAGTCGCCTGTTCGACGATGTAGTCTTCGAAAGGACGATCCTTCAAGGGAGAGATCTCAGCGACACACCAAAAAATGATGACTGCCGTGAGGGCGAATTTCCAAAGTATATTGCCGGACATGGGATATTTATTTATATTAAAGTCGAATTACTCGACGATGGTAGCTTCGATTTTGCTGGAAATAAAGCTCTTGCCGAGCTCGATCCGTGTATTATCCGCGATTTCGACGACGAAACGATCGTCTTTCACGCGAGTCACCGTGCCGAACAGACCGCCTGTCGTGACGATTTCATCGCCCTTCTTGATCTCCGCGAGCATTTTATCATGCGCTTTTTGGCGCTTGCGCTGAGGCGCGATGATGAGAAACCACATGCCGAGAAACAACAGGATAATCGGCAGGAACTGCCCAAAGCCGCCGCCGGAAGGCGCTGCTTGAGCAAGAGGAAGTAGAGAATGAATGTCTGGAAGTGCCATAATAGTGTGTGAGTTGAAAAACGGGAGAAGCAAAGGCAGTCGCCCCTAAATGGCAAGTATCTATTCTCGTTGTAGTGTTTTAGAGGTTTGATGGTCAGACTGAGCTAAGCGTAATTCGTTAAATGCGTCGCAACGGTGCTTTAATTATGCGCTTGGGTGCTATCGCCAGGTTGATCGCACAGGAGATTTCGCCAATAGAGCAGTATAGCCCACCTGACACAAGAGCCGTGCCCCCTAGCCGGCAAAAGCCGTCCCGAGCAGCAATCCGCCAGCAAACAACATACCATATGCAGCGACTACTTTGACCGAGCCCTTCAATGCTTCCAGAAAATCCAAAGGCCCCTCGGCCATAGGCAACCGCACGCCTAGCAATACCGCGTAGAGCACTGGCAGCAGCGCAACGAGGACAAACGGGCCATAGCCGATTGCGCAAAACATCAACACCACCGCTCCGGCAAGCACAGCCGACACATAATACTGGATCTGCGCACAACGGCGCCCAAAGAAGACCACCAAAGTGCGCTTTCGCGCAGCACGATCCTCGTCAAGGTCTCGATAATTATTCACCACCAAAATGTTATTAACCAGTAAACCGCAACCCAGCCCCAGCAACAACACC
>CAZIMR010000109.1:0-5286 GCA_964540215.1 uncultured Puniceicoccaceae bacterium | reverse complement strand
GCCCACCTTTTAACACTTTTTAACGTATGCAAAATCCATTTTTACAAAAAGACTTCCACATCCGCTGGTCCACCCTCACTCCCGACCACATTGAAGCAGACATCAGCAAAGCATTGGTGGATGCGCAAGCCGCTGTCGATATCGTTGCCGCCCGCAGCGCCGATGCGACCGAGGGTCTGACTTACGCCAACACCATTGCCGCGCTCGACGACGGCCTGGAAGCGCTCAACCGCGCCTGGGGCTTGGTCAGTCATCTCGACTCGGTGAACAACAGCCCCGAACTGCGCGACGCGCACAACGCGATGCTGCCCAAAGTGACCGAATTCTTCTCCAGTATTCCACTCAATGGGCCGCTTTGGGAAACACTCAAAGCCTTCGGCAAAAGCGGCGCCGCCAAGCAACTCTCCGCCACCAAGCAGCGCTACCTGAATGAAACACTCGCCGACTTCAGCGAGCAAGGTGCCGATCTGCCGACCGAAAAGAAAGCCCGTGCCGCTGAAGTGCAAAAACGTCTAGCCGAGATTACCCAAAAGTATTCCGAGCACAGCCTCGACGCGACCAACGCGTGGGACAGGATCATCACCGATGAAGCCGAACTCGCTGGCCTACCTGCATCCGCGATCGCCGCAGCGAAACAAAACGCCGCCGAAAAAGGCCACGCTCACGCCTGGCGCTTTACCCTACAGGCGCCCTCGCTCATCCCGGTCCTCACCTACGCCGACAGCGACTCTCTGCGCCAAGAACTTTGGCAGGCCTACGCTGCAATTGGGCGCGGCAACGAATACAACAATCAGGAACTCGTCCGCGAGATCCTCGATCTACGCCACGAATTTGCCCAACTCATCGGCCAAGCAAACTTCGCCGACCACGTCACCGCACGCCGTATGGCTGCCTCTGGCGATGCCGCACTCAAATTTGGCGAAGCCATCTTCGACAAAGTGCAAGATCAGTTCGTCGATGAGGTCAATGCGCTACGCCAATTCAAAGCCGACAGGACCAACCAAACCCGCGACCTGCTCGAACCGTGGGAAGTCGGCTACTGGGCAGAGAAGCAACGACAAGCCAACTACGACTTCGACGAAGAAGCCCTGCGCCCCTACTTCCCGATCGACCGCGTGATCTCCGGCATGTTCGACATCGCTCAACAAATCTTCGGCCTTCGCATCGAAGAGCGCGACACCGAATTCATCGCGGCAGGGACGCCCCCCGCGTCGTCCGCAGAACCCAAGCCCGAATCCTCCACTCTCAACCCCTCCTCTCAGCCCTCAGCTCTCAACCCTCAAGTCTCAGCTCTCCCCGAAGTCTGGCATGCAGAAGTAAAATTCTACGACCTGTTCGATGCCGAATCTGGCGAGCAACTCGGCTCCTTTTACGCCGACTGGCATCCGCGTGAACCAAAGCGTGGCGGCGCATGGATGAATTACCTGCTGACTGGTAACCGTGACGCCTCGGTCGGACCTCGCACGCCGCACCTCGGCTTAATTTGCGGCAACATGACTCCCTCCGTCGGCGACCAACCTGCACTGCTTAACCATCGCGAGGTCGAAACGATCTTTCACGAATTCGGCCATCTGCTGCATCACCTTTGCGGTGAAGTCGAAGTGAAGGCACTGAATGGCGTCAACGTGCCTTGGGACTTTGTCGAGCTGCCCTCACAGATTTTGGAAAACTGGTGCTGGGACCGCCAAAGCCTCGACCAGTTCGCCCGTCACCACGAAACTGGCGCGCCCATCCCGCAGGACTTGTTCGACAAAATGCTGGCCGCCCGCAATTACATGAAAGCCAGCGGCAATGCGCGCCAACTCTCGTTCGGCAAGATGGATCTAGAGCTGCATATCAATTGGCCTGAATCCAACAAGAAAGACATCGATACGTTTATTAAAAAGCAACTCGCCGGCTACAGCGCAGACTACAAGACCGAGCCACAATCGAACGTCTTCAACTTTAGCCATCTCTTCAGCAGCCCCACCGGCTATGCCGCCGGCTACTACAGCTACAAGTGGGCCGAAGTGCTCGATGCAGACGCCTTCATTCGCTTCCAGACAGAAGGAATCCTCAACGCCGCGACGGGCCGCGCCTTTCGCAACGAAATCCTCGCCAAGGGCAACTCCGAAGATCCCGCTCAGCTATTTAAAAACTTCATGGGCCGCGCGCCCAATCCAGATGCCTTGCTCAAACGCGATGGCTTAATCTAGCAACCACAGTTCACGCGCAAAGCCTGCGCGCAGTCCCGATTGCATCGCAGGGACCCGCCACCAAATCGGTTGACGACTTCTGGAAAAGACCGCGTGGCAAAGCTTAGCCCTGTAAATGCCGCAAGTACAGTTGCGCGCACGCACGCGCATCGGACAGCGCATCGTGATGATCGAGCGGGATCCCGTATTCATCGCAGAGCACATTGAGCTTCTTCTTGTAAATTTTATAAGTGCACTGCGGCGCGTAGCTTGGCTCGGCCATGCCGTAGAAATCCAAGGTCTTACGCAAACAGGAAAAATCAAACGCGCCATTGTGAGCCACCAGCGTGCGGCCTTCGATATAGCCACGAATCTGTGGCCAGACGGCATCGAAGGTCGGCGCATCCATGGTATCGTCCTCGGTCAGTCCATGCACATTGGTATTCCAGTAACTGTAGGTATTTTCCGGCGGCTGCACTAGGATGCTTAGCTGCTCGACGACCTTTCCCTGCTCGACGCGGACGAGTCCGACCTGGCAAATACTAGAGCGCGCAGGCTGCGCCGTTTCAAAATCAATCGCGGTAAAGGTGGGCATAGCCACCAAAGAGCGATCAGAAACCATCAAACGCAACCGATTTTTGCGACGAATAATGGCCGCGGGTTGATCACCGCCACGCAGTCGTCCTGTCGATTACGTACTGTTTCAGCCACAGCAATGATTGATCGCAAATTAAAATGAATCGCTTTGAATGCCGTATTTTAAATTCTTTACTGGTAAGCTTTGCTGGCTAATTCCGTTTTAACTCAACTACTATGAATCAACATTTAGCGAGTCCCAAGGCAAACCACGCCACAACCGTGCCAACGCCGGTACTGGAGGTGTCGGCATTGCATAAAGCCTATGGCAAGGTGGAAGTGCTGCATGGCGTCGATCTGACAATCGCCGCTGGCGAGCGCGTCGCACTGATGGGCCCCAGTGGCAGTGGTAAATCCACTCTACTCAACTGCCTCTCTGGAATCGAACCCGTTGATGCTGGAACGATCCGAGTCGGCCACTATGCACTCTCACACGCCAGCGAGTCAGAACTGGAGCGCTATCGGCGCGAGTGCATCGGCTACATCTTTCAGTCCTTCCATTTATTGCCGACCCTCACTGCATTCGAAAACATCGAACTCCCCGGGCAATTAATCGACATGCCAAGCGCCGAGCGAACTGAGCGCGTGCAGACCTTGCTCGATGCAGTGGGGCTTAGCCACCGAGCTGGCCATACGCCAGACACAATGAGCGGTGGTGAGCGTCAACGCGTGGCGATTGCTCGCGCGATCATGCATCGCCCGCAAGTGATTTTGGCCGACGAACCGACGGGCAGTTTAGATTCAGCTAGTGGTGCTCGGATCTTGGATTTGCTCGAGTCCTTATCCCGCCAATATTCAATTGCACTACTACTGGTGACTCACGAATCGAGTGCGACGCGTATCTGTGAGCGTGTCGTGCACATGAAAGATGGTTGCATCGTAAGCGCCTAGGCAAGCGGCAGAATTATGCAGTTTTTTACAGAGTCACGCGTCGCCCTACTGTTGTTGCGCAAGCTGTCGCTTCGGCACTGGCGTACGAGCTGGGGCAACTATCTCGTGCTGATCGCGATTGTCTCGATCGGCGTCGGTGCCTTCAGCGGAATACGCCAAGCCATTCGCGCGGCATCCGCTAATTTTTCCTTATTCAATGAAGCGGTCTCAGGGCAGAGTGACTTTTTGATTCGCTCCGCGCAGGGACCGATTTCCAGTCACGACCTCAAGTCACTGGCAGCGGTGGCGGCGAGTCCCGATTGGCATTTAGTGCCTGTGATTGAATCGTCGGTCGCGCTGCTGGATGAGTCCGGCGTGGCGCGACAGCAATTACGGCTCATCGGACTCGACCTACTGTCGCTTGGTAATCTTCCCAACTTTCTGGAACGCGGCTTCGACATTTCTGATGGCAACAGCGACTGGTGGTCGGCACTCGGCCCGAGCGAACAAGTGTGGATCACGCACAGTTTAGCGCACAGAACTGGACTCGCACAAGACGACCGTATTGAAATCGTATTTGGCGGGCTGCTGCGCGCGATCACAGTGGCGGGGATTGTAGGCAGCCCCACAGATAATTTACCGGAAGATCTAATGATCGCAGATCTGCCTTCGGTTCAGCGCTGGGCAAAGCGTCCGGCCGAATTGAACCGCATTGAAGTGGTCGTGGCAGACACGAGTCAGCGTGCGGACCGAGAATTTTTGGCAGCGATTGAGGCGCGCATTCAGGCACAATTGCCAGACGGGTATCGATTAGAACCTGCTGCTGAGCAAGCCGCGAAGCGTGCCAGCATGACCGAAGCCTTTCGCCTAAACTTGGTGATCTTATCGCTGATCGCGATGTTAGTGGCGGCATATTTAATTTTACAAGCACTCGATGCTGCGGTCGTGCGGCGCAGGCACGAGATGGCGACGTTGAAGAGCCTCGGGCTGAGTGCGCGCGTGCTGTTTGCACTGAATTTACTCGAAGCCAGCCTGATCGGATTGCTCGGCTCAATCGGTGGTTTGGCCGTCGGTTACTTGCTCGCATGGGGCGCGGTGCACCTGCTCGCCGATACAGTCAATGCGCTGTATTTCGCGACCTCGACCCAAGCGATCCAGCTGAGCGCTGAGGATTGCTGGATCGGGCTATCGCTAGGCATGTTTTTTAGTTTACTGGCAGGATGGCTACCAGCTCGGGATGCGATGCAAACACCGCCGGCACAAATTTTGGCACGTGGTGATTGGTCGCCGGGCTTCGCATGGCTGCGTCGACCCCAGATTGGCTTAAGTTTGTTGGTGCTTGGTGGCTTGGCGCTACTCATACCGCCCTCGCAACTAGCAGGGGGGGCGAAGATGCCACTTGGCGGATTTCTTGCGGCAGGCTGCTGGATCTTTGCTGGCGCACTTCTCTCCGGTCAGCTATTAACCCGACTCGCCCGGCTGCTCCAATTCAACGTGCGGGGTGCCTCTGGAGGATGTCGCCTCACTGCAAGCTAACAGAACGCACCTGCTACCGGCCGCTGCACCCAGCCCGCCCACTGTTGCAGGAGCCAAGCCCAAACCCAAA
>CAZIMR010000108.1:0-5308 GCA_964540215.1 uncultured Puniceicoccaceae bacterium | reverse complement strand
CTCCCATCACCGTCGACATCAAACACACTGACCTGCGCAGGCTGTATGTCTTTCAACAAGCTCTCACGAATCGTCGATACCTGCGCCACTTCCTTAAGCATGACGCCGCCCACTTTTTCTGGGAATAAAAATACGGGTGCCTCACGCGGCACAAAGATCATCAGCCCTTTGCGGTTGTCGTCAAACACCGCCACTTCACGAATCTCGAACGGCTTGCGTTTCACGTCAGTCAGCACGGTGCGGGAAAGTGCGACCCACCCTGAATCTGGATTTTTCCGATTTTCAGGCCGAGCCAGCGTTAATGCCATCTCGCCCTTCAACTCACTGACCAAAGCCAACTCATCATAGCCATCACCATCCAGATCCACCGCTTCACAGACCAATGGTTCTCCTCCTCCAATCAAAAGCTGACGCGGGAATGAGAGTCGACCACCCCGATCCATCTGGCTCAGCCCGATCGTCTTCTCACCAGCACTCACGACCACCACAGCAGCTCGATCTTGTCTAAAAAAGAGCCCGCTGGCGATCGAAGATATTTCTGAGAACGACGGGAAGGTTTGGGGCGAATCAAAATGCCCCGTATTTTTCAAGAATAGCACCAGCTCTGCACCCGCAGGATTTGCGACCAACAAGTCCTCTTGCCCGTCGCCACTCAAATCACCGAGTGCATAGCTTGCAGCCATACGCCCTTTTTTGAAGATCGGATAAATCTCCGGTTGCGCCGCGGAAAACCCGCTAATCTCCGGCACTGCCTCCGCCTGTTTTAGGTAGAAGAACTCTACGCCTCCACTGCGCGAATCAACCGAGCAAAAAGACAGGCTCGCACCCTCAGCTTGAGGCATCGCGCGCACCCCGCGCACAGGCCGCTCAAAAACAAACCGCCGCTCAGGCCCTAATCCGCCGTCACTCAACTGCTCTCGCAATACGAGCGACTGATCTCCATTCGCTGAAATATAGAGCACATCCTTGCGTCCATCGCCCGTCACATCTTCCAGCAGCAAATTAAACGGATTCTCCCCCGTCACATAATACACCGCCGCATCTCCAAGATGGCCGTGTGAATCCTGACGGAAAACTCGTAGTGCATCGGCGGCCACCACCACCAACTCTGCATTTCCATCGCCATCTACATCTGTAATCCGAACGGTACCCGTCCATCCCAGCGCCTCGAAATCGTCAAATACATGCGTATCCGCCCACTGCCCGCCTTCACTTTGATAGCGGACTGTCAACGGTACCTCACGGGCAGTATAGGCCAGATCATCGCGCCCATCACCATTCAAATCCCCCACCGATAAGTCAAATACTGGGAAGCCAATCGTAATCGATTCACTCTGGAAGCGAGCATCCTCCAGTGGCGGCTCCCAACGATTACGATTTAAGCGCATCTTACCACTCGTGTTCGGCACATCTTCTGCCAACTGATACAAAATCTCGATCTGTGCGGCATCGTTGTTAATTACGATCAAATCACTCAACTCATCTTGATTCACATCACTTACATTCAGCGCACGCGTACCCCAATCCAACTTCAGCACCTCTGGTCCTGAAAAAGAAAACGGCACGACGCCAACACATGTAAGCGCACATGTCATCAAGCCAGCAGTCACATAAAAAGCGCACCATCCCGCGCTTCGAATACATCCCCATCGTTTCGAACCACTACTCATCGCTTATCCTCACTTTTGATAATTAATGTACGCCCAAAGAAACCATCGGGCGCTTCATTTAACTCAGAAATCATGCGGCAAGCAGTATCCAGCCGAGACGGAATTTCAGCTTTGCTCATATCCCCCATTAAACCACTCAGCTCAACCACTTTCAGCAGTGGCTCAACCATTCGTTGCGCATTTACAAAAGAACGCGCCACCGCATTCGGGCGCCCAATACGCTCAAATAATTGCTCGGTCTCGGAACTCTGCCACAACCCCTCACCCCCTTCACTCATGCGAGTGAGCACTTCATGCAGTAAGCCCACCTCACCAAGATTCACGATCAAGCTCGAACGCAAAAGCACATAACTAACAGTAGTCTCATCTTGTAGGTTCGGCCCGCTCGAATCCCTCATTGTATAAATGGTCTGCCCCTCATACATCTGCTCTTCAAACATCTCGCGTAAGTTAGGAACCAGATCCTTAAAGACCTCAATAGCTTGTGCGAGTGCTTGCGCATCTTTGACCTCAATCACGAAAAGTTGCTGCGGCTCTGATATCTCAGCATTGCCTAGATGCGCCTCAGGTAAAACCGTCAGGCTAACAGTTTGAGACCCGAAGTTATCTAGTAATGCTGCACGCAAATCGACACCCGTCTTCATCTTCGCAATCTGCAACTGCATATCGATCAACGGCGGCAATGTCGGACTCGCCGAAGTCAGCAATTTCTCAAAGTTTGCAAGCATGGCACTGCAGTCGAAGGTCGAAATCGAACTACTCAAGGCACCCTCCGCCACATAGTGGGCCTCCGGAAGTACAGTATTTGAGTAGCTCATCAAGCCCAAGAAGCCTAGCTTCTCGCGATAGATTAATCCATAATGCGCGAGCAAGCCAGAATCAGTCAGATCAAAATCAGCATACAACACCTGCAGTGATTCCATCGACAACGCACGATTCAAACTCTCCGCAGTCACCCCAAATATTGCTAACCTATTTACCAAGGAATGCTCAGTTAATGCACGATTCAAAGTCGGCAGCAACTTCTCCAAATTTAAATACAGCCCAAGATCGCCACGGCCGCCTTCTTCTCGTGAACGTTGATAAACCGCAGAGTCGGCAATCGGCGCGCTGACACCTTCCTTGATCGACTCAACAGCCGCACGTAAACGACTCTCCGGGAACGCCAGAATTAAGATACCATTCACAAGCGCGTACCCATCTTCAATATAAGTAACGACCCCATTGAAGGTCTCATCGAAATAAAGCGTTTCCCCCATAAAACTCTCCTCGATCATCTCATGTTCAATCAGCGGATTGATCGCCTGATGAGCCGCCATGTTACGCTCAAATTGGATCTTCATCAATGCATCGAGTCGCGCGGCATCTCCAGAAAACTCTGCCATCAGCACCATTTCCTCCCGCTCTACCTGCCTCTGCGCTAGGTCTGATCGATTATAAAAAGCCAAACTAACCTGCCCCGGAAAAAACTCAAACAACTCATCGAAGCTCAGACCAAACTCACCCTCTATCATTTCGGTAATGCCAGAGGGTCCATCAGCACTGCCACCAGCTTCAAGCGTATCGTCGCCCTCGATCCCATCGAACAATGCGCGCAGTTCTTCGTCTTCGAATAATTCTGCGAGCGGATGCGTCGCCCACTGCGCACGAGTCTCCGAGAGGTTGCGCACGGTGCAGAAAAACTTTGCATCCTCGCCGATGATTTCCTGAAAAGGCACCGCAGACGCTGCAGCGCCCGAGACGGACACAAAAAAACACACACAAGATAACAATAATTTATTCATACTTAAAATCTCAATTTACTTTTCACTCACACCAATTTTAGGCGGACTCAAATAACGAAATCCTGCATTCGGATTACGTGGGTCAAATGCATACGCATCACGGTTGTCTAGAAATGACTTCACCACACCTGAAGAAATCGAGAAACCCAAGCCCTCAGCTCCCACAGCTGCAATCTTCATATTATTTACGCCCACCACTTCACCGCTCAGGTTGAACAACGGGCCACCAGAATTACCAGGATTGATCTGCGTCGTCGTCTGCAAATAAAGGCGTCCCTGGATGACACGATTCGCGACGCTAATAATTCCCTCCGAAACGGTCCGATCCAACCCGAGTGGACTACCGATCGCAAACACAGTCTGCCCCTCACGGACACGGCCAGTACCAGCAGCTAAGGTGACGCTGCGAAACACCTCTTCCGTCTTTGGTTCAATCTTTAATAACGCTAAATCTAACTCCGTGCTCGTTGCGACTATCCGCACATTATTATAAGTCACCTTCGAAAGCTCACGTTCACCTTCCCTGAAAATTGTCACCGAGATACGATGTTCGCCTGCGATCACATGGTCATTCGTCACCACGTAGCCATCCCCATGAACCACAAATCCAGAGCCTAGCCCCGTCGGTGTTTGTACCAGTGCCACTGCCTCGCCCAACTGATCCACCCATTTCAGAATCGGCTGATCGCCACGATCCGCAGCGACACGATAGAGTGTGTCTTCAACCAACGCCACCGCAACCTCGCCAGTCACTGAATCCACCTCACCCAAACTTGCGACCGCATCCTTCGGCACAGCAATTACATTAAAGCCTAAATCCACATAATACAGCTCTGGGCGCTCCAATACGATAGCACCGCGGATACCACTACCATCCTTCAGCTCAATCGAGTGAATTCCATGTAACGGATTTAAAGTAAGGGCAATAAAAGACAATAAGCCAACTTTTTGCATCCCAGTAGCTAAACCAATCAGCCAAGCGCTGACCACTAAATAAGCACAAAAGAAAATGCCATGGGCTGAATGTCTACCGCGACATGCAACCACGACCCAAACTCAATCCCATTTCGGCATATCAATCCGAATCCGCTGACGCCCACGGAAATAGTGCAGATCCTTAAAGCCTTTCTCACGAAGCATCGGTTGAATCGTATCGAAAAACTGCCCCACCGAATTCGGTCGATGCGAATCAGATCCAATCGTGAGCTTCACCCCCATCTCGCTGGCCCAATCAAGAATCAAAGGGTCGGGATGCACCTCAAAGTCACCCTTAGTCAGGCCGCTGGTATTCACCTCCATACAGATGTCTTCATCCACCACGGCCTGCAGGAAATCACGGATTACATCTTCGTGCTCAGCGGGCCTGAACTCGCTCACTACGCCATAGGTACGGATCACATCGGGATGCGACATACTATCATAGCGGCCCGACTGCGCACCATCCTTAAGGTGGCGAAAGTAACTATCAATTCGCATCGCATCGTCATTGACCTTGTTTTTCTTCAACCACGTTAAATAGCTCCGGCACTGCGCGTGCAGTGATCCGAGCACAAAATCCCACTCGTACTCTGCGAGAATTTCATCCATCGGCTCCATCTGCGCCTCGTCTGGATAAACCTCAGCCTCAATCCCGCAGAGCACTTCAACTCCCATCGGTTTGGCCTTTTCCGCAGTCTCATGGACGAGATGGCGATAGAGGTCCAACTGATCACGCTGCATACGGATGCCCGCTTGTCCAAATGCCTCCCAATCCATCGGGATGTGGCAGGTGATTGTCATCACATCAATGCCCCGCCCTGCTGCGACCATCGCATATTCTATCGGCGCACCGATTGCATGGCCGCAAAGGGTGGT
>CAZIMR010000107.1:0-5360 GCA_964540215.1 uncultured Puniceicoccaceae bacterium | reverse complement strand
ACGCGTCGATGGCTTCATCTTGCAGGACAAAGTCCTGTCTCCTGAGCATAAATCCGTCTTTACGGAAGACCCCTTACGCCTGATTCGAGTCTTCCACTTAATGCAACAGTTTGGAGCCAAATTACACCCCGACCTAAAGTTTCGTATCTCACGCTCGCTACCACTGATTGACCATGAGATTATCAATCACCCATCAGCCGCAAAGAGCTTTTGCTCGATCCTAAGGAATCCTGGCGAAGTCTATCCGATCCTAAAGCTGATGCATGAACTCGGCGTACTCGAACGCTATTTGCCCGAGTTTGGCCAGCTCACTTGCATGGTTCAGCATGAGTACTACCATCGCTATACCGCGGATGAGCACGTCTTGCGCACGATCAAACATCTCGATGCTATCTTCCAAAAAAACACTCCGGTCGACACCGCCTACGAGACTGCACTTCGTAAAAATGACGACCCGCTGCTACTCTATCTGATTCTCTTACTGCACGACATCGGCAAGGCCGAAGGCGTTAAAGGCCACGACGTCAACGGTGTTCGTATCGCTCAGCCGATCCTCACGCGCTTCGACATCAGTGATGAACAGCAGGAGCAGATTCTATTTATCATCCGCCATCACTTAGCCATGTCCCGTATCTGGCAGCGTTTTGATCTCGATGATCCAAAGACCGCACACGCTTTTGCGGAGTTCATCGAAGATCCAGAAAAGCTCCGCTTCCTCTATGTTCACACCTATTGCGATGCGCGCGGGACCGCCCCGACACTCTGGAACGACTACAAAGATACCATGCATCGGACTTTGTATCAGCGGACCTTGGAGCAATTTGAAAACAGCGACGTAGTCGAACAAAAGCGCGAAAATCTAAAAGAAAGTCTCCATCAACAGATGCTCGCCCGCGAGATCGAAGGCGTGGCCAAGGATGAAATCGAAGCCCACTTCAACGGCATGCCAGAGCGATATTTCATCAACACCAAGCCCAACGAGATTGAGCTCCACCTACGCATGGTCAACCAGGTGCTCGCTCAAATCCAACAAGCAGATCCGACGCGCACCCTCGCCCCCATTATTGACTGGAGCAACGACCTCGACCTAAACATGACAGTTGTCAATGTTGTCACCTGGGACCGTTCGGGGCTTTTTTACAAGCTGGCAGGTGCACTCAGCCTAGCTGGCATCAATATCGTCAGTACCAAAGCGATCTCACGCTCTGACAATATCTCCATCGACACCTTCTACATCATGGATGTGGAAGGCGGACCCGTCTCTAACGAAAAAGCACAAACCATTTTCAAAACACACATTGAAGATGCTCTGATGCATGGCAGACGCCTGACCAGCGAAATCGAGCGTATGGAAGCGAAAGCAAACAATCAGAAGGAAAAGCTGCGCGGCATTCTCCCGGCTCGCATTCCACCAACGCTCGATATTTACCATGACCCTTCGCTCAACCACACCATTATCGAGGTGCAAGCAGAAGACAGAATCGGCCTCCTGTACGGGCTCGCTCGACATATTTATTCCAGGGGGTTCGACATCAGCTTCGCACGAATTGCCACAGAGCGTGGCCTCGCGATCGACACCTTCTATATCGATAAGATTAATCGCCAAGAACCGATCAGCGCTAAAAGTCTATCGGAATTACGCGTAAAACTAAATACCATCATCAACGAATAGATATTCGCGACCGTCGAACCAACCATAGCGATGAAAGCCACTAAGACCGAGCGCACTGCAATCGATTCACTTTACCGAATCAGTAGTCTGGTATCTGATACCGAAGAGCCCAGAGAAGCGCTCGCCTTGATCCTCCAAGAGATCATCAACGTCCTGCAACCGAGCAGCGCCTCGATCGCGTTGATCAACCCCGACACCAATCGACTCGAATTGGAAGTCTCGCATGGGCTTGCCGAAGACTGGAACGATCTGGATCTCGCCCTCGGCCAAGGCATCACCGGATGGTGCGCACTGCACGGTCGTTCCATCATCGTTCCTGATGTCAGTGAAGAGCCACGCTACATCTCTGTACGCTCAAGCGTCCGCTCCGAAATGGCTGTGCCGATGGAAGACCACGGAGTCTTGATCGGAGTGGTCAACATCGATAGCGAACAACTCAGTGCCTTCGACGACCAGTCACTTAAAATCCTCACCCTCTTGACCAACGAAGCCAGCCGTGTGATCTCTAGGCTTTGGCTGATTCAGCAACTCCGCGCCAAAGCACATCAGCTCGAGTCACTCATCAACATGGGGCAAGGTCTCGTCGGCGAACTCGAACAAGACGAAGTGCTTCGTGGCCTCGCCCGTGAAGGTCGTCAACTGATGAACTGCCACAGTTGCGCGCTATTCTTACTCACGCCAGACCGTAAGCACCTTAAGCTCCACTCCATGACTGGTCCCTTAGGCGAGATCGAGGCGCAAGTCAGCTTCCCTATCGAGGAAAGCTCCTTGGGTGCCGCTATCCATCGACACAAGCAAGTCGAGGTCGCCGACCTGCCCTTCACCGTCGAGAACGATTTCATCCACCTGGTGCAAAGCGAAGGCCTCGTCTCCATGCTCGCCACGCCGATCATCTTTAACAACGAAGTGATCGGACTACTCAACGCCTACACGACCCACCAGCACCGCTTCAACAATGACGAGAAAAAAGTCTTCGCCACTCTTGCGCGACTCGGCGCCATCGCGATCCAAAACGCCCGCCTGTATTCACGGATTTTCAGCTCTGAAGAATCCCTCCGGCAAAACGAAAAGCTCACCACACTCGGCATGCTCGCCGCCGAGATCGCGCACGAGATCCGCAATCCGCTGACGGTGATCAAACTGCTGTTCGATTCGCTTAATCTACAGTTCGAAGCAGACGACGACCGCCAAACCGACATCACCGTGATCGGCGATAAGATCAATCAACTCGAAGCAATCGTGAGTCGCGTGCTCGACTTTGGCCGCAACCGTCAGGACGCACACGCACGCTTCGATCTTAACGACTTGATCGAAGATACTCTGCGACTGGTACGCCTCAAACTACATCAGAGTAAAATCGAAATAACCTACGAACCACATCCACAGGCTCTGTTCGTCGAGGTCAACAAGGGGCAAGTCCAGCAGGTCATGCTCAACCTCATCCTCAATGCCACTCAAGTCATGACCACAGGCGGACGTATCCAGATTTCAAGCACAGGAAACAGCTCCCAGGCAGCCTTCAACATTCGCGACAATGGCCCAGGTATACCGAGAGAGATACAAGCGGACATTTTCGAATCGTTTCTCACGAATCGCCCCGGCGGTACTGGACTCGGCCTTTCCATCAGTAAGCGCATCCTCCGCGATCACCATGGCGACATTGAGCTCGTCGAATCCTCTCCTGCCGGCAGCACTTTCCGCTTCTGGCTACCCACGCATTAACCTGAAAGTAAAACGTCACACCATCTGGCCCTTTGCCATCGCCCTAGCCATCTTCATGGCCTCCGGCAGCAAAGATCTCGCCGCGCCGAGCATCGGCTTCTCTTACGACAAGCTCGCACACCTCTTAGTCTTTGGACTACTCGCCACCGCAGCCCTGCGCATCCCACGCATTTCGAACTTAGGCTGGCGCGGCGTCTTTATAACAATCCTCCTAATCTCAACCTTCGGTGCACTTGATGAATACTGGCAATCCTTTACCGCCGATCGCGCCGTCGAGCTGAACGACTGGATCGCCGACTCTCTCGGCGCCATCATCGCCAGCATCCTATATTACAGATGGCACTCTTATCGACGCTTCTTGGAGTGGCCGACTTCGGCCCAGAGTCGGCGAGATGACTAATACTTCACTCCACAGCCGTACGGCGTGGTCGTTGACTTCCGAATCGGCTCGCCGAGAACCGCACTGGCATGCGCAGCCTTCACATAATTAGTAGCCTTAGCAATATCCTGAGACTTGGCAGACTTAATACTATCAATAGCACCTTGGTAGATCACAGTACCTTTTGGATCGATCAAGAACATATGCGGCGTGGTGCGCGCGCCATAGGCACGCCCCATTTTGCCATTTGCATCCAATAGAAGTGCAGTCGAGTGAACCTTCTGCTCCGCCCGAACGAACTCTGCCTTCGATGCGGTCAAATAACCGCCCTTACCTTCCGCTGAGGACAGCACTTGCAACCAGACCACATCCTTGGCTGTCATTTCTGCCTGTAGCGCCTGCATCTCACCGTTCTTATAAAATTTCTTAACGAATGGGCACGTATGGCAGGTCCATTCGAGCACCACATATTTACCTTTAAAATCCGACAAACTGCGCTCGGCACCTGTACTATCCATAACGGTGAATTTTGGAGCTGGCGTCCCCGTTTTGACCGCGGCTTGCGAGGTCGTGAAAAATGCGAGTGATGCAATAAGGATACTACTGATTATTTTCATAATGTAATGGGGACGATTAATTGTTATCATTTCTCAATCAATAAAACCTCATTGCAGCGCTTTTTCAACTGCCGCACGCACAATTCCGTTCGTCAAGCTCTGCGGCAGCACGGTGACTTCGCCATCTGGCGCATGCAGGACATAGAGCGGCACGCCCGATCGACCGAAGCGCTCCAGCTCGGTCGTAATTGCTGAATCATAGCGCGTCCAATCCGCCTCAAGCGCGACCACGCCATATTCCTCAAACAAAGCTTCAGTCGATTCAGAATGCGTCACTACCTTTTTGTTGACCTGACAAATCAGGCACCAGCTCGCAGTGAAATCAATAAACACCGGCTTCCCGGCGGCGAGCTCCGTCGCTACCCGCTCACTCGA
The DNA here is from genome assembly GCA_964540215.1 of uncultured Puniceicoccaceae bacterium. Lineage (GTDB taxonomy): Bacteria > Verrucomicrobiota > Verrucomicrobiia > Opitutales > Coraliomargaritaceae > Lentimonas. Next base: position 595 of record CAZIMR010000107.1, on the reverse strand, counting down.
CCACGCTTGCCACTGTCCATTCTCTGAAGCGGAAGTGCCCGTTTCAAAATTCTCATACGCAGCTTTGGTTTCGCTGATTGCATAATAGCTCGCAACCACGAGCAGCACCAAACTAATCATCTGCGCGATCCACTGCGTGCGCTTCGGCTTCACGGGCACCGACCAACGGCCATAGATCCACGCCGCTAGGCCAGCGACCAGCAAGGCGATCAGCAACGCGATCACCGCATCCACTCCACCGAGGCGTCCAGCGACCAGCGCGAGAAAAACCACTGCCGCCATCAACAGGAAGCCCATGAACTGCTTCACCGACTCCATCCATATCCCTGGCTTCGGCAAGTAAGCGACCAACTTCGGAAAGACCGACAAAAACAAAAACGGCGAAGCGAGCCCAAGGCCCATCACTCCAAAAATCAACAGCCCTGTAGCTGCATTGGCCTGCACTGCGATGCCACTGACCGACGCCACCAACGGCCCCATGCAAGGCGCACCAACCACCGCGGCTAACACCCCCATGCCGAACGAGCCCAGCGCATCGTTACGCTTCGACACCTTGGTATCGGCGCCGACAAGGCTCGTGCCGACCTCGAATACG
>CAZIMR010000106.1:0-5378 GCA_964540215.1 uncultured Puniceicoccaceae bacterium | reverse complement strand
TGGGACATCCTTCCAGCTGCCAACGACAGCGGCATCGAGATCGTACGCGACAACAAAACCGCCAAACAGCGCAAGCGTGAGAGCGAGAAAGTTTCGGTCAAAGACATTCCGAAGCTCTATCCTATCGGCAGCGAAATTATTGTGCAAATCACCAAAGGCCAAATCGGCACTAAGGGACCACGCACCACAACTAACATTGCCCTCCCTGGACGTTTCTTGGTCCTAATGCCGCACGCCGGCACGCTCGGCATCTCTCGTAAGATCGACGACCGTAAGGAGCGCAGCCGCCTGAAGGGTATTCTCCGTGATCTTACCCTACCTGAAGGAATGGGCTTGATCATCCGCACTGCGGGCGAAGGTAAAAAAGCCCGCTTCTTTATCCGCGACTTACACATTCTGCTCAAACGCTGGGAAGTCATCAACCAACGCATGGACGCGACCAATAAACCAGGTTGCCTCTACGTCGAGCCAGACATCGTCGGCCGTACCGTGCGCGACTTCCTCACCGAAGATATCGACCGTGTCATGGTTGATAAGAAGCAGGATTATGAAGACATCATTGCCGAAGTGACGACCATTTCGCCTCGTTCGAAGTCCAAAATCCATATTTTCGAGGAGGACATCCCCGTCTTCGAGCGCTTTAACATTGAGCGTCAAATTGAACAGACCTACATGCGCTGTGTGCCACTCCCAGGTGGCGGCGAGATTGTGATTGAAGAAACTGAAGCGTTGATCTCGGTCGACGTAAATACAGGTTCGCACAAGAACAAGGCTAAGAAGGACGGTAAAGACTTCATCACGCAAGTGAACCTCGAAGCAGCCACCGAGATCGCTCGTCAACTGCGACTGCGTAACATTGGCGGACTCATCATTCTCGACTTCATCGACATGAAGGCGAAGAAAGATCGCAACGCCGTGTTCAACCGCATGCGCCGTGAAATGGAGCACGACAAGGCAAAGAATCACGTCCTCGCGATTTCAACGCTAGGCATCATGCAAATGACTCGCCAGCGCCATTCCGAGAGTCACTCCAGCGGCATCTACACCGACTGCCCGTATTGCCACGGTCGCGGCTCGGTCAAATCGTCCCGTACCATGAGTGTCGAGATTCAGCGGCGCATCATTAGCATTATCCGCCACATCCGTGCACGCGATGGCCATGACAAAGAGATCAACCTTCGCGTGCTGCTCAACCCGTCCAATCTGGAACGCCTGCGCAACGAAGACGAAGAACTACTCCTCGGCATCGAGGAATCTTATGGCGCACGCCTCTCATTCCGCGCCGATCCGATTTATCACGTCGAAAACTTCAAAATCCTCGACGTAGAAACTGGGCAGGAACAGCGCTAGCCTTTCCAATGCCGAACGTCGAATTGATGAGAACACTCAAAATCTGACGTTCGGCACAGGATTTGCATCTACGCAGTTTATGAAAATCCTCGCTGCATTTGATAAGTTCAAAGACTCCATGACAGCCGTCGCGGCATGCGCAGCGGCGAGTGCTGGCGCACGCCAAGCGCTGGGCAGTCAGGCGCAGATCACTCAAGCGCCACTGACCGATGGCGGCGAAGGCTTTTGTAGTATTTTAACCAATTCCGCCAATGGTTACATTGAGACACATACTGTTTGCGGCCCACTCGGAGCCTACCTCGAAGCACCCTTAGGCTGGGTGAACAGCAACGCATTACCCACTGCAGTGCGTGAGCGACTCGACCTGCCTCTAGGCAAAATCGCAATCATCGAAATGGCCGCTGCTGCAGGCCTAGAAAAAGTGCCAACCGATCGCCGTCACCCCAAACGGTGCACCACCTACGGAGTGGGTGAACTCATTCGTATCGCAGCCGCGCAAGGTGCGGATGCCATTCTACTCGGTATCGGCGGTAGTGCCACCAGCGACCTCGGTCTCGGCCTACTGCAAGCACTAGGCTTACAGTTTATCGGTTCAAACGGTCACGTCATCGAGCGCATCCTCCCAGCCAACTGGCCACAGGTCACCCGCATCTCAGGCAGTCTCGAAATCGTCACACCGCCGATTTTCATCGCGTGCGATGTCGACAACCCACTGCTCGGCCCACGCGGAGCCGCAGCAGTCTATGGCCCTCAGAAAGGCTTACTCCCCGACGAACTGGTAAGCTTTGAGGCAGAGTCCGCACGCATCGCATCGATGCTCAGTGCATATTTCAAGCAACCTGAAGCACTCCGCGAATCGCCAGGGAGCGGCGCAGCAGGAGGCATCGGCTTTGGTCTGAATGTGGCCTGCGGCAGCCAATACGTCGCGGGGTTCGAACTCGTCAGCACTTGGCTGGACCTAGAGAGCAAGATCGCTGCAGCCGATCTAATCCTCAGCGGAGAGGGCAAAATCGACCTCAGCTCACTGAACGGCAAAGGCCCCTACGCACTCGCAACCGCGGCCAATGTTGCCCACAAACCAATTATACTTTTAGCGGGTTGCATCGAAGCGCCCGCAGCCGAGCAACTGCACCGAGAGTTCCCCAATTGCACCACCGCAGCCATTACTCCCGAAGGCTTCCCACTCCGGCAGGCACTCGCAGAAGGCCCAGATAATTTGCAAAACAAAACCGCGCAAGTCCTTCAGCAACAGGCTCAACAATGACCCTTGAAGAGAATGAACTCAGAGAGACGAGAACGCGTCGCATCCGCAGGGTGAAGCGCTGGCTCAGGCTCTTGCCTCGGCGCACCAACATTCATCGCTACCCCATCCTCTGGCGCTTTTCTATCGGCGCGCGCAAGCGCACCTACCTCTGGAGCTTTCGGGTCGAGCACTCGGTGCCCGCAATCTACGCAGGCTTCATCCTCGCACTCATGCCACTCTACGGTATACAGATCCCGATCGCACTTTGCCTCGCCCTAATTCTGCGGACAAATCTGCCGATTCTCGTCGGGTTACAAATGCTCTCCAACCCACTCACGATATTGCCGTTCTGGTATGCCGCCTATCAAGTCGGCAGCAGCGTGCTCCGAATCGTCAGCATTGAAACACCGTCTTTAGGCCAAAACGACGTGACAGCCATCATGCATAATTTCACAACTGGTGAATGGATTAGCAATATTGACCCCCTCATGGCCAGCTTCAGCATCATGTGTCTCGGTGGCATCGTTATGGGAGTCTTCTTCGGCCTAATTTCTAGCGTTGCCTATCGCTTCACAGCCCAAAGAACCGCCGCAAGCTACGCACTATTGATTCACAAGATCAATGATCGTAAAGCACGCAAATCAGACTCTACTTTTAACCCCGACCTCGATGTCTAAATTCCTTCGCATCCTCTCAATCACTCTCCTAGCAACCTGCGCGCTGATCGCACAAGCAGATCGCATCAACCTCGGCATCGATACGCTGCAACAATCTGGATTTCGCGCCATCGCAGGCAAACGAGTCGGACTGCTGACACATCCAGCTGGCGTCAACCGCGATGGAGTCAGCAGTATCGACGTCCTGCGCCGCGCGCAAAATGTGAAACTCGTTGCACTGTTTGGTCCGGAACACGGCATCTACGGCAACGAACAGGCAAACGTGCCAGTCGACAACAAGATCGACCCACGCACCCAACTCCCCGTCTATTCACTATACGGTAAATACCGCAAGCCATCCGCTGAAATGCTACGCGGGCTCGATGCGCTGGTTATCGACCTCCAAGACGTCGGCGTGCGCTCTTATACTTATGTCAGTTGCATGCGCTATGCGATGGAAGCCTGCTTTGAAAATGGCGTCGAAGTCGTCGTGCTCGACCGACCAAACCCACTCGGCGGGCTAAAAGTTGACGGTCCACCACTTGACCGCGAATGGCGCAGCTACGTCGGAGCCTTCCACGTACCCTACGTGCATGGCTTCACTATTGGTGAGCTCGCGCAAATCGCGAAGTATTCATCTGCCAACATGGACGTGACCAATAAAGTACGCCAACGAGGCAAGCTCACCGTAATCAAAATGGGTGGCTGGCAGCGCGACATGCTATGGCCACAAACAGGGCTCAAATGGGTGCCAACTTCGCCTTATATTCAGGACCTCTCAGCCGTTCTAGGCTACGCAATGACGGGACTCGGGGCACAAGTTGGAGGCTTCACACATGGCATCGGCACGCCCTATCCATTTCGCTTACTTCGTTACAAAGGAAAATCCGCACTACAAGTGCAACAAGCACTCAACGCACGGCATATCCGAGGCCTAAACTTTCGTATTTTACCCACCAAAACCAAATCTGGCGCAAGCGTCGAAGGCGTGTATGTGAGTGTCAGCGATTGGGCCAAAGTGCGCCCCACCGAAATTAGTTTTTACATGATGCAACTCACCGCTGCATGGACGTTAGGCAATCCCTTCGCCAACGCAAAGAACCCCGCCTTATTTAATAAGCACGTCGGCAGCTCATCGTGGTGGGACGAAATCAGCCAACGTGGCGCCAAGGCGAGAACCAACAACTTCGTGAACAAATGGACTGCACAAGCACAAGCCTTCCAACGCAGTTACATGCAATTTCGCCTCTACTAGCTTATTCAGAATGCTCAGAATCTGACGTCAACTGAGACAGCGCAACTGGCATCCGCAAATAATGAGAGGCAATAGGCAACAATCAGAAGCAACCTGAATGCCGCACGCCGTGCGGAAAAACTGGCGCATAAAATGCCTCATTCTTGTGGGTAAAACAGAATTCGATCATGCACTAAAAAAGCAAAATCAAGTTTCCCATCACCAGTCAAATCCGCAATCACCACCTCGCGCGGTTCCACAGGACTCCCCGAGCGTCCTTGGTAATGTAAGTTCTGCTCAAACACTTCCCAGAACATGCCGCTCTGCCAATCGAGTTCCTCCTTCACGAGAATCTCCAGCACGTGGCTCTGGCCATCCACCGCGAGTAAATCGAAGCGACCATCTTGGTTAAAATCGGCTCCCTCCACATAACTATAATGCACGTCTTCAAGATTTGTCTCAAAGCTCTCCTCGACCACTCGTGTCCACACATCTGCCTGTGCAGGCAAACGCCAGAAGCGATCTTCCCCCGCAAAAATAAACTCCGTCGCTCCTTTGCTCTCTTCGAATTGATGCCACTCAGTCAAATTAATCTTCCCCGCATCGACTGTTGTCCGATAACGAAAGACACCATCCTCATCACGCTCAAGTAGTTGAAATTCCCCAGCAGCCAATACATAAAAAAACAACTTTTTCACCACGCCATCTTCATACAATGGCACTACTGCCGACACCATATCGTCACCACGCAGCGCATTAAATTGATCCACCATTTCGAGCACACCACCCTTGAATTTCAGCGCACGTGCATAGCCAGATCGACCGACGACAAGCTCATGGCTCCCATCACCGTCGACATCAAACACACTGACCTGCGCAGGCTGTATGTCTTTCA
>CAZIMR010000105.1:0-5388 GCA_964540215.1 uncultured Puniceicoccaceae bacterium | reverse complement strand
CCCCAACAGTACCAAATCAGGTGCAATATCAGCCAACGGGCGCAGCACAAAGTCACGCTCCGCGATGCGTGGATGCGGCAGTTGCAAACGCTCGGTATCGATATCAGTTTGCCCGAATATCAGCACATCAATATCAATCGTCCGCGGCGACCAACCGCCCGTGCGCACGCGTCCTAATTTATTTTCCACTGCAAGGCAGACATCTAGCAAGGCCTCAGGCCCCAGCTCCGTCTGCACCTCGACCACTGCATTCAAAAAAGGATCCGCATCGCCCATACCAATCGCACGATTTTGATATACGGGACTCGCCGTAACAATCACAACACCCTCCGCCCCCAACAGCTTCAACGCGGAACGCATCTGCTCCAAACGCTCACCGACATTACTGCCCAGTGCGAGATAAGCCGTCGTTAGCGGCATCGCGTAACCTCCGCAGCGAAATAATCACAGATGCAATCCACCGGCACCGCAGGTTTTTCGACCTTCACAGTGACTACCATGGCCTTATCGAAGCGTTCCAAAATCTCCGTAGCGATCGCTTCTGCCGCACGCTCAATCAGATTAAAGCGAAAGCCCACGAAGACCTCCTGCACTGCCGCATAGACGTCGACGTAGTTCACCGTTTGCGCTGGCGTATCTTCTTCAAATTCCAAGCCATCGACCAAGCTCAGCAATACATCAACTTTGAAGCGCTGCCCAAGCTGAGCCTCTTCTTTCAGCACACCGTGACGGGCAAAAAATGCTAAGCCCTTTAATTCGATTTTCGTCTTATTCATAGCGTAAACAATGGTCCATCACTTGAGCGCATTCGCGGTTTTCGCGAACGTCATGCACCCGGATAAAATCAACTCCTGCCTGAATTGCCAATGCCGTAGTTGCCAAGCTGCCACTCAGGCGCGCCTTGGGGTCCTGCAACTCCAGCAGCTTCGCAATCATTGATTTCCGCGAGGCTCCCAGCAGCAGCGGATAACCGAGCTCAACCAGTTCAGGTAAACGACGCATGATCTCCCAATTCTCTGCATAGCTCTTGCCGAAGCCCAGCCCCGGATCGAGCAGGATCGCATCGTCCCTGACGCCTTCGGCTCGGACCCGCGCAATCGACTTTTCAAAATACACCCGAATCGCCTCAATTACATCGCCGACGCCGGCCTCCTCGGCAGCGCGGTTATGCATCAAAATACAAGCCGCACCATATTGCCCAATCACTGCAGCCATCTGCGGATCGCGCTGTGCGCCCCAGACATCGTTGACAATATCTGCGCCGGCGAGCAACGCAGCGGCTGCCACTTCGCTTTTTGAGGTATCAATCGAAATCAGTGCCCTGGTTTCGCCCCGGACTTGCTCAATAAAAGGCACCACACGCGCAATCTCTTCTGCCACCGAAATGGGCACATGCCCAGGCCGGGTGGATTCGCCACCAATATCAATAATCGTAGCGCCCGCCTGTACCATCCGATGAAAGTGCTGCAACGCCGGAGCGAGAGCTACAAAATCACCCCCATCTGAAAAAGAGTCTGGGGTGAGATTCAAAATCCCAACCATGTGAGTCTGCTGACCCAGCACTAAGCTGCGGCGTTGGGTGAAATAAGAAGTCGGCTTAATCATCTAACAATAGCACCGAATTCTTCATTTCCACAGCCAACAATTCCGAGGTCAATGCATCCAACAGATGCTGCGGTTGGCCTGGAACCATTAGATCAAACCCTTCCCCGCTAATCGTATCCATTAATCGGATACCAACTGTCGAGTTCGTCAAGAACACCGCCTCCGCCTCCTGCAGCACTGCAGGAGAATAGCTACCCTCTTCGACTGGGATAGCAAGCGACTCGGCAAGACGCAGCACTTCAGCTCGAATCACACCAGGTAAAATACCGGTCGACAGCGCCGGGGTGCACAAGCGGCCTTGCTTAATAAAAAATAAATTCGCTAGCGTAGTCTCTGCCAACACACCTGCAGAATTCACTCGTAGCACATCTAAATATCCCTCCGCCCGAGCCGACTCCAGCAGCAACATATTCTCCATGTAGTTGTGCGTCTTATGCCCAGCCAAGCGTGAATGCTCATTGATCGGATTTGTTGTCGCTAGTTGCAGTCGCACAGTCGCAATCGGCGCAATCGCTGACCGCGTATAGACGTAGCAAGCAGCGCCCGCCCCAGCTTTGAGCAGTGAGAGTTTCAGCGTGCCATCGCGAAGTCCATCGGCTTGTACCAACTCGCGGATCGCAACCAACGCAGCCTCAGAGGTGTGATCGAGCGGCAAGCCTAGATCGACAGCAGAATCGTAAAACCGCTGCCAATGCGCCTCCCAAAAACACAGTCGTCCCTGCGACAGCTTAATTGTTTCAAAAATGCCAAAGCCATGCGCAAAGCCTGACTGAGTCGGATTCAACGCAGCGGCATCTCCCGATTGAAGTATTATAATTTCTGACATAAAGCATCCACAGTCTCACGAATCGCACGGCCTTTATCGAGCGTTTCTTGATATTCACTTTCAGGGACTGAATCCCAGACGATCCCGCCGCCGACTTGATAATCCAGATACCCATCTTTTAGCTGCAAGCTGCGAATGGCAATATTGAGCTCTGCATTGCCATCAAAGCCGATGTACCCAACGGACCCAGTGTAAATACCGCGTCGCGTAGACTCAAGTTCCTCAATGATTTCCATCGCCCGGACCTTGGGTGCACCCGTGATCGAACCACCCGGAAACAAGGCATTGATACAATCAAAGACATCGTTGCCCTCGGCCAGCACTGCCTTGACTTGTGCAGTCTGATGAATGACCCGCGCATAGCGCTCTAGATGATATAATTGATCAACACGCACACTGCCGAATTCGGCCACTCGCCCCAAGTCGTTACGCTCTAAATCAACGATCATCAGCAGCTCTGCACGATCCTTCTCAGAAGTGCGCAGCGCCTCCGCATTCAGTGCATCCTCTGCAGGTGTCGCACCACGTGGACGCGTGCCTTTGATCGGCCGCGTCTCGATCTGCCGCCCCTGCTTGCGTAAAAGCTGCTCCGGCGAAGTCGACAATACAGTAAACGCATCTGTACGAATCAACGCACTATACGGCGCAGGATTTCCGGCCCGCAGGGCTTGATACAGCTGAACCGGGCAACCCTCGTAGCGACACTTTGCGCGTTGCGAAAGATTCACCTGATACACATCGCCGCTCGCAATATAACTGCGCACGCGCTCCACCGCCTGTAAATAATCAGCGCGCTCAATATTCCACTCCCATTCGCCACGTTGCGGCACAGTCACAACTCCCGGCGCTGGCGCGGCAGACACAATCGCCTGTAACTCCGCCAGCACCACATCCTCGTCCGCTCGCAGGCCTAGGGCGATTAAGCTCAACTCGCCCGTCTGGTGATTCAGCGCTGCGATGCCATCGTAGAAGCCGAAATGAATATCTGGCATACCCCGGTCGTCCTCAGTCAAGTCAGGCAACAATTCAAGCTGACGACCATAATCGTAGGCAATAAAACCGACCGCACCACCAACAAAGGGAATACCACTCATATTGGTACTCGAATATTTTGCCATCAATTCGCGCAACAATATCAGCCCATCCGCAAGTGTAGTTGCAGCGTCCTCCACACGAGAATGCCGACGTCCTACTGAATCCGATGTTTGATATTCCCCATCTTTCCCCTCAAACACCAGAAATGGATCTGCGCCAAAAAAGCTCCATGTACCCAAGCCGTCATTCGACAGCGAACTATCCAACACAAAAGGCAGATGCCGCGCTCCGAAGCGCTCGATCAACTCGTCTACCCCAGGGAAATCTTGTAAGGTAACGATTTTCATCTTGAGAGAGCACTCCCCACTATCACATGCACTTTCATTCTGCTTAGTGCCGATTGGCGCGCTGGATCAAATAGAAGCCAACTGCCTGAAAAATAATATTAGGCAACCAGATCAATAAATCTGGACGCAGTGCTCGGGCGCCCTCCAACCAACTCACTGCAATAATTAGGAAGTAATACGTCATCGCAATGATTAGCGCGATTGCGAGATTCGCAGAACTCTCTTTTCGCCCGACCTGAATCGCAAGTGGCACGCCAAAAATAGCCAACGAAAACACTGAGAACGCCATCGCGAAGCTTTTTTGCATGTGCATCTGCACCTTCATACGCCCCTTCGAAATACCTTCCGTAGTCCCGTCCGCTGCCGCTGCAGCCTCTTTGGCCAGCTCTTCATCTCGCCTCTCCATCAATTGCGCAAAGGTCATCTCCTTAATACGCGCCTGGCGCTGGCTCTTCTCGCCAAAAATCTTGCCCATCGGCAATTCGATCGGCAATTCGCCAAAAAAGAGCGAGCGCATCGGCTCATCCGCTAGCCCGCCGGAGCCTGAATCATCGCGTTGCTCTGCAGTGCCGTCTCGCAAAGTCAGCACCAACGCATTACTAGTTTTATTAAAATTAATTTCACCTTCCTTCGCGCGTAAAAACAACGTCACACGCTTCTCACTGTCCAGTTCCCATATCCAGAAATCCTTCATCACCGATCCTTCGCGATCGCCCATGTAAATGACATAGCCAGGGAATTCACGAATGAAACGTCGCTCCTCAATAAACCCAATTGGATTTTCACTGATGGCGCTCACCATCAACTGCTTATAAGCCAAGCGTGACTGTGGCGCATAGTGTAAGTTCACCACAACCCCTGCAACCATGCCAATAAACGAGATCAGAAACACCGGCGATGCGATTTGATAAAGACCGATACCTGCCGACTTCATTGCCGTAATCTCCTGCTGAGAGGACAACCGCCCCATCGCCATTAACGTGCCAGTCAACACCCCCAATGGCAATGCATACGCCGCCACATAAGGGATCAACAGCCCCATCAACTTGAGAAAAACCAGCAAGTCCAGCTTCCCTGCAGCCACCAGCTCAGCAATATCACGCATCGCATTCCCTAGTAGTAGGACGAACACGAAAAGCCCCATGGCTAAAGCCGTTGAGACTAGTACCTCCTTCAGAACATGACGTTGTAGTAAATTAAGCATTTGCTAAGATCAGAAGTTAGTAGTCAGAACGCAGGAACCACAAGCCACAAGCGGAGAGAAATAATTTTCTCTCCGCAGCGACGTTTCACTCTTCACACTTTGCGATTCACGCTTCAACCTGCCAGCATGCAAACCAAACAAGAAGAAGTTCTCCAGATTTTCCGCGATGGCGGCGCACTCCTCAGTGGCCACTTCCTGTTACGCTCAGGCTTGCACAGTGCCCATTTCTTTCAATGCGCACAGGTCTGCCAATATATGGACAAAGTCACACGCATGGCTGAACTCCTGATTGAAGATCTCAAAGGCTACGGTGCGACGACTGTCGTGGGCCCCGCGATGGGCGGCCTCGTGATTGGCCAAGAAGTGGCGCG
>CAZIMR010000104.1:3382-5429 GCA_964540215.1 uncultured Puniceicoccaceae bacterium | reverse complement strand
GGCGAAGATGCCTTGTGCGGTTTCGGGGCGCAGGTAGGCGACTGCTGATTCGTCTGCCAGTGGCCCGACCTTAGTCTCGAACATCAGCTTGAACTCGCGAGGTGCGGTCAACGAGCCTGGCTTGCCAGTCGCTGGGGAAGGGACGAGGTCGTATTCCTCAGGCATCGATTCGGTGTAATCCTTGAGCACAATCGGCTCGAGTGTGCCTTGCTTGGCGGCTTTGCGCTTAATGTCGGCAGCGGCCTTTTCTGCGATTTCCTGTTGCTCGGGGCATTCGACTACCGAGACGTAGCCGATGGTTTCGCCGGCGACGATGACGGGGGCGAAGAACAGCTGATCGGCACGGTAGCGCAGCTTAGATTCCCGGCAGTCGACCATCGGATCAGAAAACCCATCGACATGGCCAGAGGCCTTCCAGATGTCGGGGTGCATGATGATGGTCGAGTCGAGGCCTTCGATATCGTCGCGGCGTTGCACCATGTCGCGCCACCAAGCTTGTTTGATGTTATTGCGCAGCTCCACGCCGAGGGGGCCATAGTCATAAAAACCGTTGTAACCGCCGTAAATTTCGGAGGAGGGAAAGATGAAGCCGCGGCGCTTGCAGAGGCCGACGATTTCTTCCATGAGACCATCACTAGATGCTTTTGCTGTCATAAGTCGCCAAAAGATGGAGACATGAATAATTGGGTCAAGGGTGGAAAATACTGTTTGGATTGGGCTGAAAGGCGCTATTTTAAATGCCTATCAAGGGCCCAGCCGTCTCTATGGGATGATTTGAATTGCTGCGCCAACAGCTGCAAAGTTCGCCGAGCGCGGACTTTGATTAAGGGCCTGTAGATTAGGTGATACGGGAATTGCAATGAGCGAGGATCGCAGCTTTTCTGTCTGCCATGAAGGAGCAACAGAATGTAGATGAAGCAACACCCGCGTCGAGTGGAGCGACGTTGCCGAGGAAACTACAATGGCAGCAGCGTTGTGTGCTTGGGGTAATGGGCTGTGCGATGCGTCTGTGGTTACGCACGTTGCGAATGCATATAAGAGCCGAAGAGCAGGCATTAATCGATCAGTCGTTGACGCCAGTTATTTGCGTTCTTTGGCATAATCGTATATTCGTATCGCCAGAGTTTTTTCGTCGATTTGTTCCTGAGCGAAAAGCATCTGCGATTATTAGTGCGAGCAACGATGGTGCATGGCTTGCTGGGATGTTTGATCAATTGGGGATCAAGCCGATTCGTGGCTCTCGCCATGGTCGTGCGATGCAGGCCTTTCGTGATATGCTAAGAGCCAATCGTGAGGGCTACGATTTGGGAGTTACACCAGATGGCTCACGGGGGCCGATGTATGAGATGAAAGCGGGAGCCGCCACTTTGGCTCTTCGGACGGGCGCACCCATCATTTTGATGTCGTATAATTTCAGCCGAGCCTGGCGTTTGAAAAGTTGGGATCGTCTGTATATCCCAGTGCCGTTTAGTCGAGTGGAGGTGAGGCTTGATCGCATTGAGGGCGGCAAGCATTTGGCAGGCGGTGATAGCGAGCAAGCTGTAGTACTGCTTAGACAACGCTTAATGGCGATCACCGAGGACGATGAGTATTCCGAGGTATGATCTGAGGTAGCTCTGCTGCTTCAACGTGGATTTACACTGTGGCGCGAGTGTTCGCAATGAGCACAAAAAAGCCCTCGTTTCACCGAGGGCTTTTGACGGAATACAGTCGGATTGACAAAAGCTACCAAATGAATGTGGGCGAGCTGATTGATTTGCTGCCTGTTTGTAGTGTAATATTTTCGCCTTCGGCCCAAAGCTCATCGTTGATGAGGAACTTGAAGATGACCTTGCCTTTCTTCGAAGAAGAGAGTGCCCACTCGTAGGGTGTGACGTTCGCAAGGGCAGTGCCTTTTTCCCAGCTGAGGCCAGCGCCTTCGCCACGAACGTAGAGCGCGTTGCCGAAGCCGACATCAACGCGAGCGATGATGCGGGTCTGTGCGATTGCCTGTTTAGCAGGAGCCTTCTTAGCAGGAGCCTTTTTAGCAGGAGCCTTCTTAGCAGGA
>CAZIMR010000104.1:0-3282 GCA_964540215.1 uncultured Puniceicoccaceae bacterium | reverse complement strand
GAGCCTTTTTAGCAGGAGCCTTCTTAGCAGGAGCCTTTTTAGCAGGAGCCTTCTTGGCTGGAACCTTTTTAGCAGGGGTCTTTGCAGCGACTGCTTTTTTAGTGGTTTTTTTGATAGTTATTTTTTTAGCCATAAGACTGATTATTTTCGATTTTAATGTAATTAAGTGGTTAAAATAGATCGTGCATATGGGGCACAATTAATCTCAACATGAGATTAAATAGCAGAATGAGGGCCAAAAGGATACAGGAAAATACAGCCAAGAATATGGCTTTCCTATAAGACGTTAGTGGATTTTGAAGCGTCTAATTATTTAGCTGCCTTCGAGCAGGTAAATGACTTCTTCTGCCAGGTTTTTTGCATGATCAGCGATGCGCTCGATCGATTTTGAAATAAATATTTTTTGAAAGCGAGTGGGTGTTTTAGTGCCGTCGTCGGCTGCCCCAATGGTGAGCGTCTCAAAGTTCTGTTGATGCAGCTCATTCACTTTTTTGTCGCGTACAATGACTGCCTTGGCCAATTCGACGTCTTCTTCGACGAGTGCGGAAATGGCATCGGCCATCATCGAGCAGCTGAGTCTGCTCATCTGTTCGATGGTGACGGTGTCGCCTGAGCGACCGTCGCAAGTAAGGATTTCTTTCGCCCGCAGTGCGATGCTGTGCGCTTCATCGCCAGCTCGTTCGAGGTCGTGACTGGCTTTAATGGCTACGAGGATAGAGCGGACATCGCTGGAGACGGGCGAGCGCAGCGTGATGTAGCGAACAGAGGCTTGGTCGATTTCGACTTCGAGAGCATCAATTGCATCATCCAGTGCGAGTGCTTGGTCGATTTTACCTAGGTCATCTTCGAGCAAGCCGTCGACGGCGATGCGAGCAGCTTCGTTGGCTTTCTCGCCAATGAGAATCAGTTTGGTGCGTAGGTCTTCAAGTTCGTGTTGGTAGAATCGTTTCATAGTCGTGGCAAATGGAGCGTTGTTGGTGTTTGCAGTGAAATTAACCAAAACGCCCGGAAATATAGGCTTCGGTTTGTGGGTCGCGCGGGTTCATGAAGATCTGGTCGGTCTGTCCATATTCGATGAGCTTGCCGAGGTAGAAAAAGGCGGTGCGATCGGAGACGCGGGCGGCTTGCTGCATACTATGCGTGACGATGACGATGGTATAGTCCTTTTTTAGCTCGTGGATGAGTTCCTCAACTTTCGCGGTGGCGATGGGGTCAAGCGCGGAGCAAGGCTCATCCATGAGGAGGATTTTTGGGCGCACCGCTAGAGCACGTGCGATGCAGAGCCGCTGCTGTTGACCGCCTGACATGCCTAGGGCGCTTTCGCTGAGGCGATCTTTGACTTCGTCCCATAGAGCGGCACTGCGTAGGCAGCGCTCGATGACTTCATCGAGGGTACTTTTCTTTTTCACACCTTGAATGCGGAGGCCGTAGGCGATGTTGTCGTAAATCGATTTTGGGAATGGATTTGATTTTTGGAAAACCATACCGACGTGCTTGCGTAGCTCGATTGCATCGACGTCCTTATTGTAGATGTTAACGTTGCTGATCTTGATTTTACCGCTCTTGATACGGGCGATTTCAATCAAATCGTTCATGCGATTGAAGCAGCGCAAAAAAGTGGACTTGCCGCAGCCGGAGGGTCCGATGAAGGCGGTCACTTCTTTCTCGTTAATATCCATGTTGATATTAAACAGTGCCTGCGAGTCGCCGTAAGCGAAATCGAAGTCGCGGATCTTGATGATCGGCGTGCCGGTGCCTTCGCCTGCGATTTTGGAGGGAGTTGATGTGCGCATAGTCGAGTGTGTCATGTAAAAGTTGTAAATTCGAAAGGCAGGGAGCCTACCACTTGTATTTTTTGCGGATCTTAATGCGTAGGATGATACTGCTCAGCGCGAAGAATCCGACGATGAGTAAAAAAACAAAGGCTGCGCCGTATTGCATATTTCGGGTGTATTCGTTTTGCGGAATTTTGGCACTAACCACGTAAATATGGTAGGGCAGCGCCATCACGCCTTGGAAGAAGAAATCGGTTGGTTTCTCAAGCCCTTGCCAAGGGAGTTGATCGCGCAGGGCGTAGGCAGCGGTAAACATGATCGGTGCGGTTTCCCCTGCAACACGCGCCACGCCCATAATGGAGGAGGTAAGTATCCCGGGTAGTGCATAAGGGAGGACGTTGGTGCGAACACTGGTCCATTTCGATGCGCCGAGTGCCAGCGAGCCTTCGCGGAAGCCTTTCGGAATGGCGCGCATCGATTCTTCACTGGCGGCAATGATCACGGGCAGGGCCATGATCGCGAGTGTGAAGCAACCGGCGATTAGTGAGACGCCCCAATCAAAGAATAGCACGAACATGCCGAATCCGAACAGTCCAAAGACGATCGAGGGCACGCCTGAGAGGTTGAGGACGGAGAGGCGAATTAATTGCAGTGTGCGGCCAGGGCTGCTGTACTCGCTAAGGAAGATGGCGCAGAGGATGCCGAGTGTGAGCGCGATGGAAATCGAGCCGACCACGAGTAGGCAGGTGCCGACAATTGCAGGGCCGATGCCGCCGCCACTGTAGGCGTAATTGCTGTATACGTATTGCTCGCTGTTAGGCTCTTCGGCGAGTGCGCGGTAGGCGTCGTCGCCATACATGAGGCGGCCTGCTTTGCGTTCGACATTGAGTGTTTCGATTTGTCCTTCGAGTGCTTCGATTTGTTGTTCGATCTTGGTGGCGGCGGCGATCTCGCCTGAGCCGAGATTGCGACTATTCGCTTCCATTTTGACGATTTCTGCTTTGATTGATTTCAGCTCGCTATCGATTGCTTTGGGCTCGAAGACGTGCAGCGTCTGGGGCTTTTGAGTGAGGAACTCGACGTTAATAAACGGCGCTTCGGTGGTGAAAACTGCTTTGGAGCCGTTGATCGCAATGTTCAGAAAGATATAGCCCGCGCTGATGATGACTAGGTAGGTCGCCAAGCGCAACGCTCCTGAAATGGTGGCTTCGAGCGTTCCTTGAGTGGAGCGGCGCTTGGTGAAGGTGTGTTGCTCTGTAGATGAGTCCATTGGAAATATGGTTAACGAGTGTGCTGCTTAGTCGCCCAGTTTACTGTATTTTTTGACGACCCATTGGGCGCCGTAATTGATCAATAGCGACGCAAAAAATAGGACGATGCCGACCATAAAAAGTGCGCGGTAATGAAGGCTGCCGTGCACGACTTCGCCCATCTCTTGGGCAATGATTCCGGTCATGGTGTGGACGGGTTCGAAAAATACGCCTGGGCCAGCGGTGAAGTCGGGGAT
>CAZIMR010000103.1:0-5449 GCA_964540215.1 uncultured Puniceicoccaceae bacterium | reverse complement strand
CCTTGGGAGCGTCACAAAAACATGCCTGACTATAAAAAGGACTTCTACGAGTTCCACGCCTGCATGATGGAGCCTTGGGATGGTCCTGCATCCATGGCGTTTTCGGACGGCATTCAAGTCGGTGCGACACTCGACCGTAATGGTCTACGCCCCTCTCGCTACTACGTCACGGCGGACGACAAGGTCATCCTGGCATCCGAAGTGGGCGTGCTCGCCGGCATCGAGCCAAAGAATGTGGTCAAGAAAGGTCGCCTTGAGCCAGGCCGCATGTTCCTGATCGACATGGAGGCCGGCTGCATCATCGAAGACGGCAAAGTCAAAGAAGAAGTGTCCAAGACCGCACCCTATGGTCAATGGCTCAAAGAAAACCTCGTTAAATCCGAAGACTTACCAGAGCCAGAATCGGTTCCCGCCGACAACTTCGACAGCATCGAGACGCGCCAAAAAGCATTCGGCTACACCTTCGAAGACGCACGCTTCATCCTCGGCCCCAGCGCCGAAGCAGGCAAGCAACCACTCGGCTCGATGGGTAACGACGCGCCACTTGCCGTCCTCTCCGACCAGTCGCAGACGATGTATAACTATTTTAAGCAGCTGTTCGCACAGGTCACCAATCCACCGATTGACCCGATCCGCGAAGAACTCGTGACCGCGAGTGTGACTTTTATCGGCTCTGAAGGCGATCTCACGCGCCCCGGCCCTGACAGCTGCCGAATGATCAAGTTCGAGTCGCCATTGATCGACGATAAGGAGCTCGCACAACTGCGCACCATCAACTTGCCCGGCTTCAAATCGGCCAAGCTGCCTATTACCTTCGAAGCCGAAGTTGGTGGCCTCGCTGAGGGTCACAACAGTATCTCAGAGCCCTCGATTTCGGGCAAAGGCCTCGAGGCCGCGCTCGATAAACTCTTCGAAAACGCTGATGCAGCGGTCAACGACGGGGTCAACATCCTCGTCCTCTCCGACCGTAAGATCGGAGCGAAAAAGGCACCGATTCCAGCACTCCTCGCAGTTGCCGGCCTACATCATCACTTGATTCGCCAGGGTACACGCACACGGGTCTCTATCGTGCTAGAATCCGGCGAGCCTCGCGAAGTGCATCACTTTGCATTACTACTCGGCTACGGCGCAGATGCGATCAACCCGTACCTCGCACTCGAGTCCGTCCGCTACATGATTGACCGTGGCGATCTCGACATGACCCCCGAGAAAGCTGGTTATAACTTCTTGAAAGCGAACCTCAACGGCGTGATTAAGACCATGTCGAAGATGGGCATCTCGACGGTCGCTTCTTACCGCGGCGCACAGATCTTCGAAGCGATCGGCCTCAACCGTAACGTCATCGATAAGTATTTCACCAAGACCGCATCGCGCATCGAAGGTATCGGGCTTAACACCATCGCTAAGGAAGCTGGCATGCGCCACTCCAATGCATTCGGAACTCGCACCGACGAGAAGGCGGCAGCCCTAGATCCAGGTGGTATTTACCAGTGGCGTGCCGGTGGCGAACGTCACCTCTTCAGCCCGATGACGATCCACAAGCTCCAGCTCGCAACCAGCCAAGGCAGCCAGGCAGTCTTTAAGGAGTACTCCGATATCGTCAACAATCAGTCCAAAGATATGTTCACTCTGCGTGGCCTCATGGACTTCAAGATTGATCCATCGAAGTCGATTCCAATTGAAGAAGTCGAATCCGCTAAAGAAATCTTTAAGCGCTTCAAGACTGGCGCGATGTCCTACGGCTCGATTTCTTCAGAAGCACACGAGGCCCTCGCGATTGCGATGAACCGCATCGGCGGCAAGTCCAATACCGGTGAAGGTGGCGAAGATCCAGATCGTTTCACTCCAGACGAAAACGGCGACAGCCGCCGTTCCGCAATCAAGCAAGTCGCTTCGGGTCGTTTCGGTGTAACCAGTAACTATCTGGTCAACTCCGACGAAATCCAGATTAAGATTGTCCAAGGCGCTAAGCCTGGTGAAGGTGGCGAGCTCCCTGGCCACAAGGTCCTACCGCTGATCGCGAAGACACGCGGCACCACCCCAGGTGTGGGCTTGATCTCGCCTCCTCCGCACCACGACATTTACTCGATTGAGGATTTGGCCGAGCTGATCCACGACCTTAAGAACTCTAATGTCAAAGCACGCGTCAACGTCAAGCTGGTCTCCGAAGTCGGCGTCGGCACGATTGCTGCCGGAGTCGCGAAGGCCAAGGCCGACGGCATTCTGGTTTCCGGTTACGACGGTGGCACAGGCGCATCCCCTCGTTCCTCCATTCAGCACGCTGGTGCCCCATGGGAACTTGGCCTCGCTGAAACCAATCAGACACTATTGCTCAACGACCTACGCTCACGCGTCCGTGTTGAAACAGACGGCCAGCTCAAGACAGGTCGCGACGTCGCAATTGCCTGCCTGCTCGGCGCCGAAGAGTTCGGTTTCGCAACCGCACCGCTGGTCACTCTTGGTTGTTTGATGATGCGTGTTTGCCACAAGAACACCTGCCCAGTAGGTATCGCCACTCAAAACCTTGAGCTCCGCAAGAAGTTCAAGGGCGGCGCAGATGCAGTCGTCAACTTCATGACTTACATTGCTGAAGAGCTGCGCGAACTGATGGCAGAACTCGGCTTCCGCACCATCCCTGAGATGGTCGGCCGCGTCGACAAACTCGAAATGTGCAGCGCGATCGATCACTGGAAGGCAAAGGGCCTCGACTACAGCAAGATCCTGTATCGTCCTGAAGTGGGACCTGAAGTCGGCACTTATTGTACTCAGGACCAAGATCACCTGCTCGACCGCTCGCTCGACGTCACTGAGATTCTCGAAAAAGCGCAGCCTGCGATCCACCACGGCACACCCGTTGAAATCGACCTGCCGATCATCAACACCAACCGGGTAGTTGGCACCATCACTGGTGCAGAGATCTCCCGTATACACGGTGCAGTTGGTTTACCTGAAGACACCTTGAAGATCAACATCAAGGGCTCTGCAGGGCAAAGCCTCGGTGCATTCTGCCCACTGGGCATGACCTTCACCGTGATAGGTGATACCAATGACTATTTGGGCAAGGGTCTATGTGGCGCGAAAATCGTCGTTCGTCCCGATCCAGAATCGCCATTCGTTGCGCACGAAAACATCATTACTGGTAACGTCTGCTTCTACGGTGCAACTAAGGGACAAGCCTACATTGCAGGGATGGCTGGCGAACGCTTCTGTGTTCGTAACTCCGGCGTCGAAGCGGTGGTCGAAGGCCTCGGCGATCACGCACTCGAATACATGACTGGTGGTATGGTGATCAATCTCGGCGTGACTGGCCGTAACCTTGGCGCGGGGATGTCCGGCGGCGTAGCTTACATCTACGACGAAGCGGGCGACTTCGTAAAGAACAGCCTCAACCCTGACATGGTCAACGTCTACCAACTCATCGAGTGTGAGGACGAAGAAATCGCACTGGTTAAGGGCAAGATCGAGACGCACGTCGCGCTCACCGGTTCCGCCCGCGGCCAATCGATCCTGGATGGCTGGCCGGATACTGCTGGTAAGATCCTCAAGATCCTGCCACAAGATTATGAACGCGTGCTGCACGCCATCAAACGCGCAGAAGCTTCAGGCTTAACCGGCGACGACGCCGTCCAGGCCGCATTTGAAGAAAACGTCGCAGCAGGTCACTAAAACTACGGTTGAATCTGAGAAAGTATGAATAAAGCCAAAGCGCTCATCTACTTTCCCACTGTTTAAACCTTCCCAATTTATACTTTAACACCTTCACACTTTTTTACTATGGGCAAAGCAACTGGATTTATGGAATTTGAGCGCAAGACGATCGCAAATCGCGATCCGCTCGACCGCGTTAAGGACTGGAACGAAATTCACGAAGATTTCGACGCCGAGAAAGTGCAGACACAAGGCTCACGCTGTATGGACTGCGGCACGCCTTACTGCCATACCGGTATGAGCCTTGCCAACATGGCCAGTGGTTGCCCGGTCAACAATCTCATCCCTGAGTTCAACGACCTAGTTTACCGAGGCAAGTGGCACGATGCTTACCTGCGCCTCGCCAAGACCAACAACTTCCCAGAGTTCACTGGCCGCGTCTGCCCCGCTCCGTGCGAAGGCTCCTGCGTGCTAAGCCTCATCGAGCCAGCCGTCACGATTAAGGATATTGAGTGCTCCATCATCGACAAGGCCTGGAACGAAGGCTGGATCAAGCCGCAGCCTCCAGAAGAACGCACCGGCAAGAAAATTGCCGTTGTCGGTTCTGGCCCTGCCGGCCTCGCCGCAGCGGATCAGCTCAACAAAGCGGGCCACCTCGTCACGCTCTACGAACGTGCTGACCGCCCAGGCGGTCTCCTGATGTACGGAATCCCCAACATGAAGCTGGAGAAGCAAGTCGTGACGCGTCGCGTGCAACTGATGCAAGCCGAAGGTATCACCCTCGAATGTGGCATCGAAATCGGGGTCGACATTTCCTCCAAGCAACTGATGGAAGACTTCGACTCCGTCGTGCTGTGCTGCGGTGCGACCAAACCACGTGACCTGCCAATTGAAGGCCGCGAGCTCAACAATATCCGCTACGCCATGGAGTTCCTCGGGCCCAACACCAAAGAGCTTTGGGACGTCAAGGATGGTAAGTCCAAGCAATTCAGTGAACTCGCCAAGGACAAGAACGTCGTCATCATCGGCGGCGGCGACACTGGCACAGACTGCGTCGGCACCTCCCTACGCCACGGCTGCAAAAGCGTGGTGCAGCTCGAGATCATGCCTAAGCCGCCCATCGAACGCGCCGCAAACAACCCATGGCCCGAATGGCCGAAGACTTACAAGATGGACTACGGCCAAGAAGAAGCCGAAGCGATTCAAGGTGAAGACCCACGTCAATACCTCGTCAGCTCGAGCCGTTTCTCTGGCGATGCCGATGGCAACGTCAAAGCTGTTCATATCCACGATATCGAATGGACTAGCGACAACGGCCGCTTTGTTCCTCAAAAGGTCGAAGGTAGCTCACGCGTGCTCGAAGCCGATCTCGTCCTCCTCGCAATGGGCTTCCTCGGGCCCGAAGCCACAATCGCCGAAGAGCTCGGCCTTGATCTCGACGCCCGCTCCAATGTACAAGCTGAATACGGCAAGTTTAAGACTAGCCTTGAAGGCGTGTTCACCGCCGGTGACATGCGCCGTGGTCAGTCCCTGATCGTTTGGGCGATCAACGAAGGCCGCGCAGCAGCCCGTGAGTGCGACAAGTTCCTAATGGGAACCACCAAGCTTCCATAGCACGGACAGCATATAAATCTCAACAGCCGCATCTTAGCCGATGCGGCTTTTTTGATTCACGCTCTACAGCTTGAACCGCAATTGCTCGGAAAAACCCCTCAATTAAAATTAATATATCGTTACGTAATGTAATAATATAAATAATTCAACCATACCACACAAAAGACGCCCCCATTGCCAGCCACTA
>CAZIMR010000102.1:0-5451 GCA_964540215.1 uncultured Puniceicoccaceae bacterium | reverse complement strand
TTTTCTGCAGGTATTATATTACTTATCCTTATTGTGGCGATGGGTGGCTGGGTTAGCCAGATTCCGATGGCTGCTCTGGTTGCGGTGATGATCATGGTTTCGATCGGCACCTTCAGTTGGTCCTCTATTAAGGATCTACGCGTGCACCATCGCACCTCGAGTGTGGTGATGATTACAACAGTGCTGACGACTGTGCTGACGCATAATTTGGCCTACGGTGTTGGCGCAGGGGTATTACTGAGTGCATTGTTTTTTGCCTATAAGGTATCGGGGCAGCTCAATATCGTATCGACCCTAGAAGTCTCGAAAAAGGAGCGTACTTATACCGTGCGCGGTCAGCTTTTCTTCGTTTCTGCCAGTAGCTTTGCCGATGCTTTCGACTTCCGCGAGGTAGTCGAAAAAGTGCGTATCGATGTATCGGCCGCGCATTTTTGGGATTTGTCGGCCATCAACGCACTTGACCGTGTTGTCTTGAAATTTCGCCGTGAAGGTACAGAAGTAGATCTATTCGGAATCAACGAAGCGAGCCAGACTCTGATTCTCCAAGTCGCCAAGTATGACAAACCTAGTGCAATGGATGAGGTTGGCGGCCATTAGTATTATATTCTCTTTTATTAGTCATCACTCATTACCTATTTTTCAAAATGCCCAATATACTAGCTTGCACTGACGGCTCCATCTACGCCACCAGCGTTTATAATCACACAGCATGGGCTGCGGCCAAGATGTCCGTCTCCGTCTACGTGCTGCACATGCTCAATCCGCATCACGAAGACCCGGTTAAAACAGACACCAGTGGTAGCATCGGACTGGGCACGAGGAGTGCTTTGCTCGCAGAAATCGTCGAACTCGAAGCAGCTCGTGCGAAGGTCGCGCGCAAGCACGGCGAAGCCATTCTTGAAGATGCCACTGCGCAACTCTGTGCGGCGGGTGTGCAAGGCATCGAAGCGGATCAAAAGCATGGCCGCCTCAGTGACTCAATCGACAGCTACGAGCGCGACGCAGATCTCGTCGTTATCGGCAAGCGCGGTAACCATGCTGACTTCGCAGCGGGCCACATTGGGCACAACCTCGAGCGCGTCGTCCGCAGTTGCCAGCATCCAGTGCTAGTCGCTTCGCGTGAGTTCACTAAAATGGAGAGTTTCGTTTTGGCTTTCGATGGCGGTAACAGCGCTAAGAAGGCCGTTGAATATGCCGCCCGCAATCCATTACTGCAGGGCATGAAGTGCCACCTACTCAGTATTGGTAAAGGCAATGCAACGCTTGAAGCCGCGCTCAACGAAGCTGAGCAGACATTACACGCCGCCGGTTTCGACGTCAGTGCCGAGATTCGCGACGGCGAACCTGACAAAGTGATTGGTGAGGCTGTTGCCCTAGATCACATTGATTTACTAGTCATGGGCGCATACGGCCATTCGCGCATTCGCCATCTGATTGTCGGCAGCACCACGACTGCGATGATCCGAACAGTGAAAATTCCCGTGCTACTCTTCCGCTAGAAACCGCTCACTTTCGCCACCACATGAGTATTAAAAAACAACCATTCGGTAAGCTATCAACCGGTGAAGTGGTCAGCCTCTTCACACTTACCAACAACAACGGCCTATCCGCCAAGGTGACCAACTATGGTGGGATTCTGGTCGCGCTTAATGTGCCAGATCGTAACGGCAAGTTAGCGGATGTAGTCTTGGGTAAGGATACGCTCGATGGTTATCTTGCAGGGCACCCGTATTTTGGTGCCACTACGGGTCGTGTCGCAGGGCGTATTTCCACTGCTCAATTCACTTTAGACGGAACCACCTATCCGCTCGCAGCGAACAATGGTCAAAACTGTCTACATGGCGGGGTAAAGGGCTACGATCAACTCGTGTGGGCCGCTGAGCAGATTAACGACCTGGGCGTCGATAAGCTGCGCCTCTCGATCACCGACGCAGACGGCAGCAACGGTTTTCCAGGAACTGTTGACTGCACCGTCACCTACGCGCTGCTCGACGATAACACGCTCGAGATCGCCTACACGGCATCCACCAATAAAGCGACGCCGTTTAATCTGACCAATCACTCGTATTTCAATCTAAAAGGCTCTGGTCAGGGCGATGTGCTTGACCATGAATTACAGATTTTTGCGGACAGCGTGGCAACGATCGATGCCGATGCTACGTTGCAAGGCCGCCGCGATCCAGTAGTGGATGGATTCAATAATTACCGTGAGCCGGTACTGCTCAGCAGTCGCGAGTTAAACATTAACAATGCAGACATTCATTTCTTCCTCGATAATGGCCGCAGCAGGCTCCCGAAAGCTGCAGCGATAGTTCGCGAAGATAAGTCGGGCCGCGTCATGGAAGTGTTTACCACCGAGCCTGGTGTGCAATTTTACGCAGGCCTTTTTCTTTCAGCAGATGCACCTGAAATCGGTAAGGATGGAGTTACCTACGCGCCGAAGGGCGGCTTATGCCTCGAAACTCAGGACTATGCTGATAGCGTCAACTTTCCTGCAATGGGTGGTGCGATCCTCAGGCCCGACGAGCCATTTAGCTCCACCACGCAGTACCGCTTCAGCGCAGAATAGTGAGCCGCAGCCTCGTTGCCTAGCGATTGTCGAAATCCGAGCTTGAATAAGATTGGCAGCGTACGTTGGCGTCGCCATGCACTGGCTGTTTCGACAAATTTAGTCTGTAAGTAGTTCCAATTGATCAGACTATTAAAAAGCCCTTGAATGGCTCAACCACGGCAGATCTAGTTCTGCATTTTAATTACTGCACCATCCCCCAAGCGCAGCTCATATTTTTTGCGTTTCAGGCGCTAAAGTTAGTGCCATTCTACATAGCATCCTTATTCTTTTCTCTGCTATCCTTTTCTCAACACACACACACTACGCAACGTGGCATTACTCACTTACCGAAATCTCACTGTCTCCTTTGGCGGACCACGCCTACTTGATGACTCGGGTATCACGATCGAAAAACGTGAGCGCATCTGCCTGATTGGCCGCAATGGCGAGGGCAAGTCTACGCTACTACGTATTATCGATGGTGAAATTAAGCCAGACACCGGTGAGATCGAAGCCATTCCCGGTCTACGCATTGGTAAGCTCGACCAAGAAGTGCCACCACACTTGGATGGCAGCGTTTTTGAAATTGTAGCCGATGGACTCGGCCCCGCTGCCAAAGTCGTTGCAGAATATCACCGCCTGGTGAACGAATACGATGAAAACCAAGACGACGCGATAGCCACTCGTTTAGACGACCTACAAGAAGAACTCGACCGCACCGACGGTTGGTCGCTGGAGCACAAGGTCGAAAATATCCTCAACCGAGTGGAGCTCGATGGCGATGCTCAGTTCTCTTCGCTGTCAGGTGGTAACAAGCGCCGCGCCCTACTCGCCCGCGCACTCACCGCCGATCCACATATTTTATTGCTCGATGAACCGACCAATCACCTCGATATTCCTGGCATACGTTGGTTGGAAGAATTCCTACGCAAGGCCGACATCTCACTGCTATTTGTCTCACACGATCGTGCCTTTATTCGCCGCGTCGCCAACCGCATCATCGATCTCGATCGTGGTCAGCTCACTTCATGGAACTGCGACTACGAGACCTATCTACCCCGTAAAGCTGATCTGCTCGCTGGCGAAGCCAAGCAACAAGCCGTGTTTGATAAGAAGCTAGCCGAAGAAGAAATCTGGATTCGCAAAGGCATCCAAGCCCGCCGCACTCGCAACGAAGGCCGAGTGCGCTCACTGCAAAAGTTACGCATTGAGCGGGCCAAACGCCGCAACATTATCGGCAGCTCGAGCCTCAGCGTGAACGAAGGTCAGCTTTCTGGGCGCAAGGTTCTCACGGTCGATAGCATTAGTTACGATTGGGGCAACAAGCCACTCATTCAAGACTTCTCCACAGTCATATGGCGTGGCGACAAAATCGGCATCGTCGGCCTCAATGGCTCAGGTAAGACCACCCTGCTCAACCTCTTACTGGAAAAGTTACAGCCACAACAAGGCAGCGTCACGGTCGGCACCAAACTCGAAGTCGCCTATTTCGACCAACATCGCGCGCAGCTCGATGATAAGCTGACAGTCGCCGAAAACGTCTGCCCATCTGGTGAGATGGTGACGATCAATGGCCGACCGCGCCATATCATTACTTACTTACAAGACTTTCTGTTTACACCCGAAACCTCGCGCTCACCGATCACCAAGCTGTCTGGTGGCGAACGCGCCCGACTGTTGCTCGCCCGTTTGTTTTTACAGCCAGCCAACGTATTGGTACTCGATGAACCGACCAATGACCTCGACATCGAAACCGTTGAACTCCTCGAAGAACGTTTACTCGACTACGACGGCACCCTGCTGCTCGTCAGCCACGACCGTAGCTTTCTCGACAACGTCGTCACAAGCACCATTGCCCTCGAAGGTGATGGTCACGTGGCCGAATACAACGGTGGGTGTGAAGACTGGTTGGAGCAATTTGAAGCCCGCAAAGCTGCCGAAGCGCTGGCAGCCAAAGCACCCCCAGCCGTCACCAAACCCGTCGAACCGACAGCTTCGACAGCGCCTGCACGTAAGCTGACCAACAAAGAACGCGAAGCCCTCAAGAGCTTGCCCAGCCAAATCAAACAGCTCGAATCCGAGCATGCGAAATTGAGCGAGAAAATGGCTTCCACCGAATACTACCAAGATCCGGACAGCGATATGAGCGGCGATGCTAAACGCCTAGAGCAACTCGAAACCGATACGATGGCAGCCTACGAACAGTGGGAAAACCTCAGCTCTGAAAGCTAATAAAGCTTAAGCCGCGTAGTTTTAGTGATACACAGACACCTGATTCGATTCAGTTCGCCCGCAAGGCCCGCGCGGATCGCCGCGCATCGTCGGTCGCACCTACGCCACCTGCTCAGTCCAGAAAAAGCATTCTAGTATTGTCTGCAAGGTCACCCTTCGCCACTGCTTTGAGCTCGCTATGACGACCTCGACGCCTACCGCCGCACACTCACAAAAACAGATCGCCATCATTGGTGGTGGCGCAGGCGGTTTTTTTGCGGCAATCACCGCAGCTGAAGCAAATCCTGAGGCGCGTGTTACGCTCTACGAGCGCAGCCAGCACACGCTCAGTAAAGTGAAAATATCAGGCGGTGGCCGTTGTAACGTCACCCACAGTTGTTTTGATCCTGCCCAGCTTGCCAGCCATTATCCACGCGGTTCACGCGAGCTGCGAGGCGCCTTTCATCGTTGGCAGCCACAAGATACGATCCACTGGTTCGCTGAGCGCGGCGTGACGCTTAAAACTGAAGCGGACGGCCGCATGTTTCCCGACAGTGATGATTCGCAGACCATCATCGACTGTTTTCATGCGGCGGCTCGTAACGCAGGGGTTCAATTGCTTAAAGGTATTGGCCTCAAAGACCTAACGCGAAACGCATTGCATTTCACCCTGCACCTATCCAGCGGAG
>CAZIMR010000101.1:0-5489 GCA_964540215.1 uncultured Puniceicoccaceae bacterium | reverse complement strand
ACGGCGAGTGGTTTATTACTGGAGATCTCGCGCGCTTTGACGAAGAGGGCTATCTTTTTATTGAGGGCCGGTTGTCGCGGTTTTCTAAGATCGCGGGCGAAATGGTGCCACATGGCACGATCGAGCAAGCGCTGATCGAGGCGTTTGACTTGCTGGATTCTGAGATACCAATGCTTGCGATCGGCGCACGTCCGGATGAAGCGAGGGGAGAAGCACTGGTATTACTGGCGGTGATGGATCTGAAGTTGTCTGATGTGCGGGCAAAGCTTTCCGCCGCGGGTTACTCAAATCTGTGGATTCCGAAAGAGATGAAGCGCGTGGAATCGATTCCGACCTTGGCGACCGGAAAGTTAGATTTGCGTGCGATCAAAGCGCTGTCGGAGGTGGAGTAGCCTTCTGGATTCAGGAGGGACGCGCTCCGCCTCGCCTGCCGATTCCAGTGTTGATTCAATGTTGGTAGTTTGAATCTGCAAAGGCCCGCTCCGAATTGATTGGTGCGGGCCTTTTCGTGTCTAGGCTTACGTTTTATACTACTATTTCTTTCTGATTGAGAGGCGTACGAATCATTGCTGTGAGCAAGTGCGAGGGCGTAACTGCATTGCTATTGCGGAGGGAATTCATGGTTGTTAGTATTCGCAGGTCCTTCAGTAACAGTTGGATTATGTAGTTCTGCTGTAACCCCTGTATCCTAAAAATAATGTCCAACTCCGTGCTGAAATACGGTCGAATGTTTAGTTCGCCGAAATCGATCTTGTTTGCTTACAGCGCCACACTGCTCTCTGCGCTCTCGAGCTCGGCTGCGCTGGTGGTGATCGAGGACTGGCAGATGAATGAGGGTGTTGGCATTACCATGGATGGCCTCGTAAATAGTACTGGCTTGATGGACTGGCAAGCGACTGGATCAAATGTAGGGACGGACGGTAGCGGTGCCTTGCGGTATGTGCAGGGAAGCAATCAATACAAAAGCCTTGGCTTAACGACACCAAATGTGACTAGCGGGCTGCATGAGCTGTCATTTAAAATTAATGCGGCAACTATCGGGGGTGGAGATTCGGCCGGAGCCCGTGTTGGTTTTGGCTTCCGTGATGAGGCGGGCACGGATCTTTTTCATGTTCGTCTTCATCGCACCAACAATGAGTTGCGTCTTCAGTCGATCGATGCTGCGGGCACTGTCGATCTTTACGATTTTAACGCGATCAGCTTGCCGGACACATTGACAATTCGTGCTGTTGTCGACCTTGACGCACCTTCGGGTCAATTGGACATTTATTACACGATCGGCTCGGGGGCAGAGCAATCCTCGCTCGGTCGCAACTTAGTTGCAGGTCAGTTTGATCAGTTACGCATGACGGCTCAACTCACCTCGACTGATTTCGGAGCCAGTGATTTTGTTGAAATTGACTACCTGACATTAAAGAAAGAACAGGCTGGAACGACTCCGCTGGCATCTGGTTTCAGTCGTGATCCAGTGATCAAAGCGGCTGCATTTTTAAACACTGCTTATAATGAGGCCTTACAAGGTGGCGGTGCGGAGCAGGACTATTCCTTTGACGCTGAGGATTTGGCCACATTCACGAAGATAGCTGGGCCTGCTTGGCTCAATGTTGGCTTGAATGATGGCGCACTGACTGGAACTCCGAACGCGGGTGATGTCGGACTCAATCGTTTCACACTGCAAATTGCCAGAGCAACTAGTGGCACGACCGATACCGCCACTATGGACATCGTGGTCATTAAACTTCCTGCCTTACCTTTTGCGGAAACTGCTGAGCTGCGTGATAGTTGGGATCGCTTCGATGCCGCTTCCGGTTGGTCGACGACAGAGTGGAATGCCCCGTCGGTGCGGCCTGAGACTTACACTTACGCAGGCACACTTCCAGTGAGCGGCTTGGCGCATACGAAAACCATTGATATTAACGGCGCGGCCAAGGTTTTTACTGGTGCCCAGTTGTTGCATGATACGATTCAAGTCGACTCGATGATACAGGTCGCTGTGCGCACAGATACCACTGCCCCAGTGGTGGCTGCAGATAAACAAGCGGCCTTCTATTTCGATGCTAGCGGGCAACTCGTGGTGTACCACACTATCTATGCTCCCTTAAGCACGCAGCAGTGGACGACACTCTCTAATGCCGCGGTAAGCAATGGCGATTGGGTGCGCCTGACGATTCTGGCGGACTTTACCAGCGATAATAGCGCACCGTCGGATCGCTATTTCTCGGTCGCATTGGATGGGGTGCCGCTGACCGATGCTGCGGCGTATCTCGATCCTGCCGACGCGAGTACGGATGCAAGTGGGGTTTGGTTTATTTGCGCGAATAGCGGCGATGGGAATGGCAGCACCACCGTCAATGGTGTCAGCTTTGATGGCTTGGCGCGCATTGATGATTTGAATGTATCCGCACCAAATGCGGTGACGGTACAAGGCACACCTCACGAATGGATTGCGCAATACTACCCAGGTGTTAATGCTGCCGCTTATGATCTGCTGGATACCGATGGTGACGGCAAGACCACCGCTGAGGAATTTGGCGACGGGTCCAATCCGACGTCTAGTGCCTCGGTGGTTCGCGCAGTCGGATCCTTTGAGGCAGGCGGTGCCTTTCGTGTGACTTGGCCCTCATATACCACGGGTGCCCTGACTCCATATCAAATGTATCGCTCGCTCGACCTGTCGCTGCCTTTGGGCGGCTGGGTTTTAGTCGACAGTAACATCCAACGTGAGCCATCAGGCACAATTACTTGGGAAGATCAGACGCCGCCTACTTCAAGTGCATTCTATCGTTTCGAGAACTAATACACTTTTACATACTCCGACCTCATTATCCAATGCCCCGTTTGATCCTCTCTACAGTTATCCGCTTTGCGCGAGCTAGCACTCTTGCCTCCATCGGTCTCTTCGGTTCGCTCCTTTCGGCGAGCCAGCCGAACATCGTCTTCATGATGGTCGACGATGTGGATCGAGCCGCCTTTGAAGGAGCGCTCCAAGTCGTGGGGACGCCCTCCCAGTATCTTGGCCCCAATATTCAGACCTTGGCCGATGAGGGCGTCGTTTTCCCGCGTCAACATTGCGTGTCTCCGGCATGTACACCAAGTCGATACAATACACTGACTGGAACCTATGCTTCGCGCGATACCAGTGGCGCGGTCGGCAGTAAAATTAGCACTTACGATATGGCTATTATCGAGTGGAACTCGAAGATTCAATCCACGGATACCACGCTGCCACGGATCCTGCAGAGCAATGGCTACCGGACTGGATTTGCAGGCAAAGACCATGTTTCCAAATTATCGAACACTTATAAGAACACCGCGAATAGCATTCCGCAAAATGGTATCGTCGGCGATTACACCGCTGAATTCTCTGTGATTAACTCGGAGGCTCATCAGTCGATTTACGCTATGGGCTTTGACTACGCGGAATCAATTTATGCCAAGAATCCAGTGGATAGTAAGCCGGATGTCCTAGCGGTGCACAACAATGACTGGATCACACAAGGTGCACTTGATTTCCTCGATCAATTCGAACCTGGAGTCGGTGCTCACTCAGGCACGCCATTCTTTCTTTGGTTCTCGCCAACGCTGACACATGCTCCTTATGGAGCGACCGAAAGTTGGAATGCCGACCGCTTGGCCACGCCATATGGGTACCTCTCCGCGGCGTGTAATGTCATTCCCGCTGCCAACACAATTATCCCCCGCCTGCAAACGCACCTTTCAAATCCCGGTTATACTCCCCGTGGTGGCGATTACCGCCCGCATTACTTACAACTGGATGATGCCGTGGGTGCGCTGATGGCCAAGCTCGTCGCGCTAGGCTTAGAGGACGACACCATCATCTTTTTGTTTAACGACCACGGTGTTGAGGACGGTAAGTCCTCGGTATATCAGGGTGGCACCTTGGCCTTTAGCCTAGTTTGGAAAAAGAGCGGATTTACCATAGGCAGTGGCGTGCTCAACGATGCCTTGCTAAGCAATGTCGATTTCGCACCCACTATACTTGATTTCGCTCAAGTCGAAGTGCCTTTCGACCAGTTCGACGGTCAGAGCTTCCGAGGGATTCTCGATGGCTATACGAGTCAGATCCACCAATATCTTTACTTTGAAATGGGCTGCGCGCGCGGCATTGTCCGCGATGAATGGAAGTATATCGCAGTGCGTTACCCCGACTCGATTCTCTCGCAGAATCCTGTCGCTAATGAAATCGGGCAAGTTTCCTTTACCCCCGGCGGTAATGGCTTGGAATTAAGAGCCATGAGCACGCACCCTAGCTACTTCTTAGATGATCAGCTTTACAACATTGTCAATGACCCGACTGAGCAGGTCAACCTCGCGAGTAATCCCGAATATGCTGCCATCGTTGCAGAGATGCAGGCTCAGGTGGAGAAGTATGTGAAGCCCCTTCCTGGCGACTTCCAAGAGTTCAAGGCCACTGCCGGAAATGCCAGCATTGAACTCGCACCCGGGACTGTGATCGAACTGTTTTAGTTGGCTCGAATCAAATCGTCGAAGCTGCGCTGATGTGGCTCAATGTTTGGGATCATTGAGCATTCATCTCCAATACGACAAGTAAGCGGCAAGGGTTTACCAAAATGCTCGGCTTGTTGTTCTGAAAGTCAGCGGGAATCAACCTATAGTCAGGCAACTACGAGTGGCACTCAATACCCCTTGTGACCACGTGGCTGGTGTCAGTCATTGTGGTAAAAGTAGGACTGTTAATTCACTACAAAGCGCGTGCCACCGAGGCTGCGGGGCTCCATCTTGCTGCTGGTGGCTTCGTCTTCGCTGACGATTTGCCCGCCTTCAAAATACGTCGGCTCTTTTATCCAGTGCTTTTGTAACTGGTCGAACAGGTCGAGCAGTTCGCTGCGCGTTTGCACGCGATATTCAATCGTGCGCGCGTGGGTTGCGAGTGGGTATTCCTTCATCACCGTGTCGCTGGTCATGGCTTCGGCGACAGCGCTTGCGCGGTCAGCCATTTCTTGCACGCCGGGAGGTACAGGGGAGCGCTGAATTGTCGAGGGCACACCGGCTGCGCTAGCGCCATCCGCCATGGCGGCTTGGAGTTCGCCGAGTTGCAGCGCGCGGCTATGATAAATACGCAGCAGGCCGCTGCCTGCGGTCACGATGTTGATCTCGACCACACGATACCCAGAGGTGATGTATTCCTGCTTCGAAATCGAGTGGATCGCGGCTTCTTTGCCGTAATACTCTTTAGTGTCGTCGGGAAAGGTGATGGCGAACAGTGCCTTGTTCTTGATCGCACGGGTACGAACGGTGACTGCGTCCAGTGAAGAGACTATGCAGCAGAGGAGTAGAGCAAGTAGGAGGCGTTCAGATCGGGGTGTCATAAATATCAAAGTGCTGGCCTTTTGATCGTGTGTAAATTTTATTTGTTTCACTTCATTTCTCTGTGGGGTACAACTTTTCAGAGTATCTTATTTTTTATATTTACAAGCTGTGAAAAAGGTGAAACTCCTATCATGCCT
>CAZIMR010000100.1:0-5515 GCA_964540215.1 uncultured Puniceicoccaceae bacterium | reverse complement strand
GGGTCCGTCGACGCCAGAGCCTAAGACTTTGGCAGCAGCCAAGCCTCCAATAGCTAAAGCACCTGCGGCAACGCCTCCGATTGCGAAAGCACCGACACCTGCAGGCCCACCGAAGCCTCCTGGCCCACCGAAGCCTCCGTCTGCGAGCGCAGTAAAAGCGGAAGCAATGCCTACCGCGACTGATGCGGAAGCGCCGATGGATGCCGAAGTACCAGCTGAGCCAGTTGAAGTGACTGAGCGTATCATTCATGCCAAGCCTCCGATTGTGGTGCGCGATTTCGCCACTGAGATCGAAATGAAGCCGTTCAAGCTGATTTCTGAGCTGATGGAAATGGGCATTTTTGCTTCGATGAATCAAACCATCGAAGAACCGATCGCTATTCAGATTGCAAAGCGTCATGGCTTTAAGCTTGAGATCCACCACCGTGGTGAGACTCAAGCGGAGGTGGCTGAGAAGAAGAAAGTCGCGAAGGTCGCAGATGATGACCCTCGCTTTCTCAAGCCACGTCCACCCGTTGTTTGTATCCTTGGCCACGTTGACCACGGTAAGACGACGCTGCTCGATACGATTCGTAAGGCCAATGTGACTGCCGGTGAAGCCGGTGGTATCACTCAGCACATCGGTGCTTACCAGATCGAACACAAGGAGAAGAAGATTACTTTCCTCGATACACCAGGTCACGCCGCTTTCTCCCTGATGCGTGAGCGCGGAGCTAATGTGACTGATCTAGCGATTCTCGTGATCGCTGCAGACGATGGGTTTAAACCGCAAACCGAAGAAGCGTTACGCTTTGCTAAGGAGGCGAATAATTCCATCATCGTTGCGATCAATAAGGTCGATGCAAAGGGAGCCAATGTCGACCGCGTGAAGCAACAGATGCAAGAAAAGGGCATTGCACCAGAGGACTGGGGTGGAGAAACGATTGTTGTCGAAGTTTCGGCGTTGAAAGGCACCAATATCGACGAATTACTCGATATGATTCTTCTGCAAACTGAAGTTTTAGAGCTGCAATCAAACCCAGATTGCTCGGCTTCTGGAACCATTATCGAAGCGCAACTCGAAGAAGGCCGCGGTGCAACTGCGTCCGTCATCGTCGAGCGCGGTACCCTGAAGAAGGGTGATGCGCTGATTTGTGGTGAAGCCTACTGTAAAGTGAAGTCTATGGAGGATGAGAATGGTCAATTGCTTAAAGAAGCGCCTCCATCAACACCAGTGAAAGTCATTGGGTGGTCACAAGTGCCAAGCGGTGGTAATACCTTTACTTCCGCGAAAAACGAGAAGACTGCGAAGAAAACTGCTGCTGTATCGACGACTGAGCGTAAGCGTGAGGAAAACGTGGCACCAGATCAATCCGCGAAGAATGAAGGCGGCGTCACTGTTGAAGATTTGTTTGCCGCGATTGCGCTGCAAAAAAAGGCCTGCCTTAGCGTGATTGTTAAGTCTGATGTGCACGGATCGACTGAAGCATTGGTCAATAGCCTCAACCAGATCGAGAGTGATAAAGTCGACATTCGAGTCATCAGTCATGGCGTCGGTCATATCAGTAAGAGCGATATCGCACTAGCCAGCGCGGGTGAAACCGATGTAACGATTGTAGGCTTCAACGTCCGTCTTGATAACGGCGTGCAGAGCCAGGCGAAGCATCACGATGTACGCATTATTCAGCACAATATCATTTACGAACTCCTCGACCAAGTCGAAGAGTGCATGGCCGAGTTACTTGAGCCTGAATTGAGCGAGAAGAAGCTCGGTGCAGCCGAGATTCGTCAGGTCTTCAGTATGGGCAAAAAGCGCAATGTTGCGGGTTGTATGGTCACCGAAGGCACGATCAATCGTAACCGCAAGGCACGCTTGCTGCGTAACGGCGAAGTCATCCACGAAAGTAAGATTGATACACTCAAGCGTTTCAAGGACGACGCTAAAGAAGTGCGTGCTGGCTTCGAATGTGGTGTTAATGTGGATGGTTACGACGACTACGAAGAAGGCGATATTATCGAATGCTTCGAGGTGGTTGAGATTCGTCCCACCCTGCGCTAATTCTTTTCCTCGGCGACGTGCGTGTGTGCGTCGCCGATTTTTTTGAATAGGTCCTATCCCTTTAAATTATGTCGAAACGAATTTCCCGTGTAAACGAGCTCCTCCAGCGTGAGATAGGCGAGCAATTGCGGCGCTACTATGGTGGCGTGCAATCGGTTAAAATCACGATTAGTGATGTCGATACCTCACCCGATCTGCGTCAGTGCAAAATCTTTTATGCCGTGATTGGGGATGAGAAGGACATCAAGGAGGCTCAGGCATTCTTTAAGCGTATTGGCAAAGAGCTACGCCAACGTGTTATGGCGCGCGTGACGCTTAAATATTTCCCACGCTTTGACTTCATGTATGACCCGTCGATGGAGCGGGGTGCAGGCATCCTAGACCTCTTAGATCAACTAGATAACCAAAATGACAAAAGCTGAATTCTTTCCGAATGAGAGCCCGCAGTTTGCGGCGAGCGTTGAAGAACTTAAAGGTAAGAAGGTTGCCGTGTGTGGGCATTTGCGACCCGACGGCGATTGCATTGGTTCAATTGTTGCGGTGGTCCGTGTGTTGAAGAGCCTAGGCATCGACGCAGTCGGTCTCAATCGCGATGAAGTGCCTGCCACACTGCAGGCATTTATCGGTGATACGCCCTTAATGCTCGCAGCAGATTTCCAGCCTGACGGGCATGTCGCAGTGACGGTCGATTGTGCCGATAAGAGGCGCATCGGCGACCGCTTAATCGAGCTCTTCCCTTCCGTGGCGTTGAATGTGGATCACCACATTTCGAACAAAGCGTATGGGCAGACGAACTTGATCATCGCCACGGCGTCCGCGACTGCGGAGATCCTTGCTGGCTTCTGCATGGACCTCGGCTATGAGATCGATGCTGTAACCGCCCAGGCTTTGTATGTGGGGATCGCCACTGATACAGGGCAGTTCCGCTTCCCTTCGACCACTCCCGAAACATTCGAGATCGCGCGTCGACTCTGCGAATTTGGCGCACAGCCATCCGTCGCAGCGCACGAACTCTACGAGTGCGAGACTTTTGGAAAGATCAAACTCCTCCAGAACTTTTTGAATTCGCTGAGTATGGAATTCGATCAACGAGTCTGCGTTGGCCTAATTGAGAATGGAGTCTACGAAGCAACTGGATCGACTATTGATGATTCGGAAGGACTCGTTGATTATGCGCGTTCAATTGTTGGCGTCGATATCGGGGTATTAATTGAGGATCGCGATGGTTCGCTGAAGGGCAGCCTGCGCGCGAAGAATCCATTCTATCGAGTCGATCAAGTTGCAAAACTTTTCAACGGTGGCGGTCACGCCTGTGCCGCGGGTCTGAATGTCGAGAATAGTTCGATTAAAGAATTCTATCCGCAATTAATGGACGCATTGGGCAAGCATCTCGAAGCGCTCGGCAAGCCTGAGTAGTTTCCAGCCTTAATCCTAATTATTTCGGCCTTAATCCCAACCGTTCCGGGCTTAATCTTACTCATAATTTCCAGTTCTGGAATGTGATTAAGATTAAGAGCTAAATTAAGATTTAAACGTTTCAAAATATTTTATTATGTCTCAAGCAATGAATGATGATCCGATCGGCGTATTGCTGGTTGATAAGCCACAAGGGATGACTTCCCACGATATCGTTGCGCGCATGCGCCGCGT
Source organism: uncultured Puniceicoccaceae bacterium (assembly GCA_964540215.1). Taxonomy (GTDB): domain Bacteria; phylum Verrucomicrobiota; class Verrucomicrobiia; order Opitutales; family Coraliomargaritaceae; genus Lentimonas. The sequence continues at coordinate 1,827 of CAZIMR010000100.1, read as the reverse complement.
ATTTCGTATTAAAAAGATCGGGCATGCTGGAACACTTGATCCAATGGCGACTGGTTTGTTGCTGATCCTCGTCGGTAAAGCGACCAAGGTCTCGCAGTTCCTGATGAGCATGGATAAGGAATACACTGGGACAGTGAAGCTCGGTGAAGCGACTGACTCACAAGATGCCGATGGTGAGATTGTCGAGACGAAGCCTGTACCTGAACTGACGCAAGCGGATGTTGAAAAAGAGATGGCGACTTTCATGGGCGATCAATACCAGACCCCGCCGATGTATTCAGCGAAGAAGGTCAATGGTCAGAAGCTCTATAAGCTCGCTCGCCAGGGCAAGACAATCGAGCGCGAGGCGCGCGTGATCCATGTCAGTCGCTATGATGTTTTGGATTTCAACCTCCCGAAAGTCTCGATTATCGTGGGTAGCAGTAAGGGAACTTACATTCGCACGCTCGCGCATGATCTCGGCGAGCGGCTCGGCTGCGGCGGCCATTTGTGCGCGCTGCGTCGCACGCAGGTTGGTAAGTTTCGTATTGAAGATTCGAATACATTAGAGGAAATCGAAAATATGGCTCCCTCTGAGTTGCGCACTAAACTAATTCCAGTGAATCAAGCGGTGCCGAGTGTGGCAATGTAATCAATTCAAGCCATGCAATTTCCTGCCCACGTTGAACGCTTTGAGGAACTGGCTGGCCTGACCGGCGAGTTGCACTTAGCTATTGGTGTATTTGATGGGGTGCATCTCGGCCACAAGGCGGTGATCGAATCGGCTGTTTTCTCGGCTCAACGATCAGGCGGTGTGGCCGGCGTTTTGACGTTTGATCCGCATCCGAGCCGGTTGTTTCGTCCCGATGCGCCGACGCTGTTAATGATGCCGATCCAGGAGAAGACCTTAATGCTGCATGCGGTCGGTGTGGATGTGGTGATTCAAAAGTATTTTGATCGTGTGTTCGCGTCGATTCCAGCGGAGGATTTTTTAGGGAATTTGAAGGCGGCTTTGCCCGCGTTGAAATCGATCTATATCGGCGAAAATTTCCGATTCGGCAAGATGCGCGCTGGTAGTGTCGCAACCTTGGTTGAGTCCGGTAATAGACTAGGTATCGGCGTGTTCAGTGTGGATCGTATTAAGCACAATGGAGAGCCGATCAGCAGCACGCGTATACGGCAGGATCTTGTGTCGGGCCAAATTGAATCTGTGAATGATTTGTTCGGTTATAATTATTGTTCGAATGGGCAGGTCGTCGGTGGTGCGAAATTAGGCCGTCAGATTGGCTTTCCGACCTTGAACTTGCCATGGGATCCAGAGTGTCGGCCGTGTTTTGGTGTTTACCATGTGCGCTTCCGCGGAGCGGCTGATCAGCCATGGGCGCATGCAGTGGCGAATTATGGCGTCAAACCGACGGTGGCTGAGGCAGGACAATTGCCGGCGCTGGAGGTGCACGCACTGGAAGATACGAAGCTGGATTGCGGCGATTCGATTGAGGTCGAGTGGCTACGCTTTATTCGGCCTGAACAGAAATTTGCATCCGTGGGTGTGTTAAAGGTACAGATCGCTAAAGATTGTGAGACAGCGCGTAGATTTTCGGTTGCCTCGGATTGATTTCAGGCGCTTGAGGTCGACGTCGGGTTTCGCTAGAGTGATGCTGCAGGCGAATGTCGTCCGAGTTGAGGATTCGCGAAGGTGTTGTTAGCGTGATTCCTGTTTAAGAAATGAATGTAGGCTCGCAAACTGAATAGCAGTCGGGTCATTGTCCTGAATGCCTGATCGTATCATTGAATTTACTGTGCCTAAGGGTGTTAAGTCTGGTCGTGCGGATAAAATTTTTTCCGCAG
>CAZIMR010000099.1:0-5566 GCA_964540215.1 uncultured Puniceicoccaceae bacterium | reverse complement strand
TGGGCCACCGCCACAGGTGTGCATGTGGGTGGCGCGCAGTTTTTCATCCGCTGTCGGGTGGTGCGACGCGTTAAAATTAATATCCACACACGCGTAGCCTACGCAAAGAACGTCGACTGGAGTGGGAGTGGACATGGGTTAAGGAGCCCGCAGGCAGAGCAACGATGCCACGAATATAATATTCCTAATACACGTCGCGCAAGTAGCGCTTGTCGGCTTTGAGTTGCTTGACGTAATCGATGGCGGCTTCTTCGCTGAGGCCTCCCTCTTGGGCGATTACATCGTGCAATGCTTTATCGACATCGTGGGCCATGCGGGTGGCATCACCACAGACGCAGAAAGAGGCGCCTTGTTCGAGCCATGCATACAGTTCCTTGGCGTTTTCACGCATGCGGTCCTGTACATAAACTTTCTCTGCTTGGTCACGGGAAAAGGCTACGTCGAGCTTGGTGAGTACACCATCGCTCAAGTAGTTTTGCCACTCGGCCTGATAGAGGAAATCAGTCAAATAATGTTGATCGCCGAAGATGAGCCAGTTCTTGCCCTTGGCGCCCGTGGCTTGGCGTTCTTCGATGAATGCGCGGAACGGTGCGATACCAGTTCCTGGGCCGACCATAATGAGTGGCGCCTCTGGATTAGCCGGAACCTTGAAATGTTTGTTCGCGGTGACGAAGATGTCGACTGTACTGCCTTCTTCGATGCGGTCAGCGAGAAAGCTGGAGCAGACGCCTTTGCGCTCACGACCATTACTATCGTAGCGGACGACGCCCACAGTCAGGTGAACTTCGCCAGGGTGCGCTTTGAGGCTCGATGCGATCGAGTAGAGGCGGGGCGGTAATTTCCGCATCGTGCTGGCGAGCTGGTTCGCGGTGATCTCGTTAGCGGGGAAGTCGACTAGCACATCGATGATTTCACGACCATGAATGTAGTCATTCAGTTTTGTCTTGTTGGCTGGATCGATCAATTCAGCTAATTGATTGTTTTGCGCTATTTCGTTGTAGCGCTTGAGCACTGGCAAGGAGATCGCAGTCGCATCGAGCTTGCGGGTGAGTGCGTCGCTGAGGGTGCATTCGCCGTCTTTAAGTGTGACTGTGGCGCTGCCGTCGAGCTTGGTTGCTGCGAGGATCGCATCGACCACGTCTTGCGCATTGTGAGGAATCACGGCCAGCGCGTCACCCGCCTCATATTCTAGGCCAGAACCTTCGAGGCTAAATTCGAGATGGATTGTTTCCTTGGCAGAGCCTGCGCCATTCAGCATCACGCGCTCGGTAAGTTCAGATGGAAAAGGATTTTTGCGCGAGTATTTGATGGTGGCAGTCGCCGGTATCGCTGCGGCACTGGTTGGTGCGGCTGCGGGGGCGGCGAGGGCCGAAAGGGCGGCGATAGCGCCTGAGCTCCATGCGGCATAGTCGTCATCAAAATCGACATCGCAGTCCTTGCGGTCGAATACACGCTGTGCACCGAGGGCTTCAAGGCGGGCGTCGATATCGATGCCCATTTTGCAAAAATGCTCATAGCTGGTATCGCCTAGGCCGAGTACTGAGAAACGAGTGCCTTCGAGTCTCGGTGCTTGGTCGCTCATAAATGCTTCGATAAAATCGATCGAATTCTCGGGAGGATCGCCTTCACCCCATGTGCTGACGAGCACGAGCAGGTTCTCGGTGCCCTTGAGCTTCGCTGGCTTGATGTCGCTCATGCTGACAGCCTTCGCTTTAAAGCCTGCCTTTGCCGCGGTTTTTACGGTTTGGTCTGCTAGGCTTTCGGCATTACCCGATTCAGAGCCGAATAAGACAGTTAACGTCGGCGCTTTGGTAGGGGCGATGGCTGCGCCACCAACTTTACTCGCACGGAGGCCACTAATAAAGCCTTCCATCCAAATCAATTGGTCGGGTTGAAGATTCGGCAAGAATCCGTTGAGCCATTGCACCTGGTCGGGAGTTAAGGGGGCTGTTTTTGGTAGGAAAGCGTCAGAGTTGCTCATGATAGTTCGCGGTTTGGAAAGTGTGTAATCAAAGCATTGTACGACTGAAATGCTAGCACGAATTCGGACTTTTGATTCTTTTCTTAGGTTTATGAGTGACAAACTAAAGAAACGAGCTAGAGTCAATGCAAGTTTTATCTGCGCATCCAGTAATCTTCAATATTTACAAGGGTTCGTTTAATCCATTTATTTCGACTTTTATTATGATTTCCGACAGTCAAACACCGCAGAAACTGCACAAAAACGAAGGCATCAAAGATAGCAGCAACTATCTGCGCGGCACCATCCTTGAGGGGCTTGCTGATGTCTCCACCGGTTCGATCGCAGCCGATGATCAGCAGTTGACTAAATTTCACGGTCTCTATCAACAAGACGACCGCGATGTACGTAGCGCACGTCGCAAGCATAAGCTCGATAAGGCGTACTCGTTTCTATCCCGGATCTGCTTGCCAGGTGGTATCTGCACGGCTGAGCAGTGGATTTTGATGGATGAACTGGCTAATTACTGCGCATTTAACACGTTGAAACTGACGACACGGCAGGCCTTCCAGCTGCACGGTATCCTCAAGGGTAACCTCAAGGAAGTCATCAGCCGTTGTAATGATGTGGCGATGACTACGCTTGCCGCCTGTGGTGATGTGAATCGCAATGTGATGTGTAATCCCAACCCCTTTGCTTCCGCAGTGCATACTCAGGTGCAACAAATCACGGACGAGATTGACGCGCACCTTAAGCCGCAGACACCTGCATTTTCTGAAATGTGGCTTGATGGTAAGCCACTCAAACTGACTGTCCCGCAAGCAGCTGAACGCTCTCTGGACTGTGGTGGCAGCGATATAGAGCCACTTTATGGTAAGACCTACCTGCCGCGTAAATTCAAGATCGCGGTGGCGGTTCCGCCCTACAACGACGTTGATATTTTTGCGAACTGCCTCGGCTTCATTGCAATTCTCGAAGACGGCAAGCTGGCTGGTTTCAATGTGACTGTCGGCGGTGGCATGGGTATGACCCATGGCAATGAAGAGACCTTCCCGCGCTTAGCTGATGTCATGGCATTTTGCACCCCTGAGCAAGCAGTCGCAGTGGCAGAGAAAATCGTCACCATTCAACGCGACCACGGCAAACGTGAAGCACGCACCAACGCGCGTTTCAAATACACCGTCGAACGTTTCGGGGTCGACTGGATCCGCAACGAGCTCGAGACACGTCTCGGTTACAAGCTCGAAGATGCGCGCGATTATCAATTCACCAGCACGGGCGATCGCTACGGCTGGTGCGAGGGCACTAACGGCAAGTGGAATCTCGGCCTGTTCATCGAAGGTGGTCGTATCGTTGATACTGACGGTAGCCCACTTAAAACTGGTATGCTCGAAATCGCCAAGGTGCACACGGGGGACTTCCGACTCACTGGCAACCAGAACGTGCTGATCGGCAATGTCGATGCCGCCGACAAGGGCAAGATCGACGCCCTCGTTGAGCAATACAAGCTTGATGCCTACAAGACTGCATCCGGCATGCGTCGCAGCCAGATCGCTTGTGTATCGCTGCCAACTTGCGGACTCGCACTTGCCGAGTCTGAGCGCTATCTGCCGACCCTAGTCACGGACCTCGAGGTGATTCTCGAAGCAGCCGGGCTTCGTGAGGACGAGATCGTGATTCGCTCAACAGGTTGCCCGAATGGCTGTGGTCGCCCGTATCTTGGTGAGATCGGCCTGGTTGGTAAAGTTCCCGGTAAGTATAACCTGTATCTCGGTGCTGGCTTCGACGGCGAACGCTTGAACAAGCTCTACCGCACCTCGATCACGCACGAGCAAATCATCGAAGCGCTACGTCCGCTACTTCTGGCTTACGCCAAGGAGCGCAACGGAGGCGAACGTTTCGGCGACTTCGTGATTCGTAAGGACTACGTGAAGGCAACCACTGCAGGTAATAACTTCCACGCGGACGTCGCAGGGTAATTCGAGACGAACTCGCACTAATTTCCATCAGCCAATGTTCACATGAACATTGGCTGATTTTGTATACTCTGTTTAAGATTGATCGCTAATTCAGTGGAAACGACGGAGCGTTTCCCTCCAGAAATCCTTTTTATGTCCTATTGCAGCATCGCTCGATTTTATAGACTGATCGAATCAGTGACAATCGGGGGTTCGTTGCTGGATGCGCGGCTTACGCACTTAGGGCGACTGGCTCAAGGGCCTGCGATTCAACACGCGCTCTTAGTCGGTGAGGGCAATGGATCTTTTTTACTACCGTTCGCTCAACAGTTCCCTAATGCACTGATTACTGTGCTTGATGAAAGCCCTGCGATGTTACGGCTGGCGCAAGATAGGCTGGTAGAGGCAGGCATCGATACCGCTCGCATTGGGTTTCAGCAGGCGGACATGCTGACTGAGCAGTTGCCCGAAGGTCGCTACGATTTAATCGTCACCTTGTTTTTTTTCGATAACTTTGATGCCAGCGTTGTTCGGCGGATCGTGCCAATCCTTGAGCGCGCCTGCACGCCGTCCGCGCAATGGTTGCTCTCGGATTTTCAGATTCCCAAATGCGGGTGGCGACGTGTTCGCGCCCGTGTCTGGCTCACCATTTTATATGCCTTCTTCCGCTGTCTGGCAGATATTTCAGCACGTCGCCTACCACCAACCGAGGCTATTCTGGCGACGACAAGTTTCAAGCTGTTTGCCCGCGAAAATTATAGCGGCGCAATGCTCTACAGCACTTTGTATAAGCGGGTTTGATAACTTATTTAGAGGGCATGATTGGTGGATGCTTCATGCGGCCAAATTAATTAATTATTGGCCTTTCTTTTTTAGGCGTTTAGCCTCTTTTTTTTCTTTAGCTGTTTTTTGTGGAGCCTTCTTGGTCTTACTTTTTGCGTCGAGTGATTTTGCCATAATAGTTTGTCGGTTGTTTGGGGAATTCAGGAATAAGCGCGTAGTTTAGTGGATTCGCATTCTAGGGCAACCTTAGGCTTTCTGAGAATGAGCCCCGCAGGATGATTTGGAACTTGGGTGGATGCTGGCGGTTGAAGTATTCTACGTTTCACGGCGTGTTTGCACTGCCTTGGCGAGTGCTTCGAGAATTGCTGCAGTGGCTGGCATGTCGATGCATTCATCGGTGATGCTTTGGCCATAAGTGTTGTCGCCATTAACGTCATAGTTTTGGCGGCCGTCGACCAGATGACTTTCGAGCATGACGCCTGCGATGCCACGTTGGCCTGCTGAGATTTGTTCGGCGAGTGTGTTGGCGACAGCGGTTTGACGGGTGTAGTCCTTGTTGCTGTTGCCGTGGCTGCAATCGACAATTAGCTTTTGTGGCAAATCGACGGTGGCGAGTTGCTCCATGATCGGTTCGACATCCTTGGCCTCGTAGTTCGGGCCTGTACGGTTGCCGCCACGTAGAATCAGGTGTGCCGATGAGTTGCCTGTTGTTTGAAAAATTGCGGTCACGCCTTGCTTGGTGACGGACGGAAACCAGTGTGGTTGAGCCGCAGAACGGACCGCATCAATTGCGATTTGTACGTTACCACTAGTGCCGTTTTTGAAGCCGACTGCGGACGACAGGCCACTGGCCATTTCACGGTGG
>CAZIMR010000098.1:0-5595 GCA_964540215.1 uncultured Puniceicoccaceae bacterium | reverse complement strand
CCACAGAAACCAAGTGCGTGACCATTCGAGTAGCACCCATGCGCCCGCCATTCCCGCAAAAGCCACGACCCGCCACAGAAACGAACGATTCGCCGCTAGAGGCAATAACCAGCGCACCAACAATACCCACAGCATGAAGATCACCGCAAGGATGCCGGACAGAGCCACCGTGCCAAACCAAGTTACATGCCTCAGCCAGACCAAAATCGCAAACCAGGCAACCCAGCCGGTGCCCACTGCGACCGCCACGGTCAAGCGCCGACTCGGCTGCGTATAGAGCCACAAAATCAGAGGGACAAACGCAATATAAGCGGCCTCCGCGAATTCAAACGGCGGGATCGAGAGCACCCAGGATAGCGCAGTGAGAACCCCCGCGAGCAGGCCCCACCATCGCGAGCGCACAACGCTCGAAGACTCCTCCGCGTTTGATTCATTGGTTTCCTCTGCCAGCTTTATCATACGGTCGACGACTTGAAATTTCTCAATACCCACGTCAGCAGAATTCCCAATCTGACCAAGATGACAACACTGATAAAAATCATCGCGTGAAAATTTTTTTCAAATCGATCGTTATTAGCATGCTAGCATCTACAATTATTGATTTTTAATATTCTCAAAATTATGCCCCGACTCCTTTCCATCCCCCTGCTGCTCGCCACCTGTGCCCTGTGCTTCGTTGCGGGCTACAAACTAGGCAAAGAATCACCAGCGCCTACACCCCTCACCGCCGCAATCATTGCGGAGCAAGCACCGATTCAGCAGCTCACCGACAGCAGCGTCCAGCCGCCAGTCGCTCCGCAAGCACCCACAGCCCAACCGGTTCAAAATTCTTTTGCAGTTCGGGCAGAAAAGACGCCTCAAACATTTTTCGATAAGAATGAGCGCAAGCTCGTTGCGCAGATTCTGGAAGTCACAGCAGACTCATTGAAAATCCGCCGCCAAGCCGATGGTGCAGAACTCGAACTGCCGGTCGCAATGCTCTCGGCCGAGGACCAAGCGTTTGCAGCTTATCTGTGGGCGCAAACGCCTACAAAAAGTAATTCACCCGCAGCCAGCCAATCGATGGAAGACAAGATTTGGGATGAGCTTTTTAACTAAGTGGCCTTAGCCATCGAAAGTGGCTGCGGCAGCTATTCGTCGCACAAAAAAGCACAGGCCAAACGACCTGTGCTTTTTGAAAAACGTATGCGATACGACCTACTTCTGGACTAGATCCCAACCATCGTTGAGGATCATTGTTTCCGCCTTCTTAAACTTCAGCTCCTTGGTCTCCGCACCCTTGCGGATGGTGACTGTGTCATTACGCCCAAGCTTAGGCATCTCACGGCGGATCGGTGCGACTTTCGGTAACTCCACTGGCTTACGCGGTGCCGGTGCTTGTGCAGCTTGTGCTTGCGCCGCGGCTCCAGCTAGTGCCCCGAGTTGCGGCTGCCCAGTGCCAGGGCCTGCGACTTGGGCAGTTTGCGACATGCGTGCGAGCATACCTTGGAAAGCATCTTGATTGGTTGCAGTGCGGAACACCGCATTGCAAATCTCGGTGCGGACATTCGTCATCAACTCTTCGAAGAACACATAGGCCTCGCTCTTGTATTCGCTGAGCGGATCTTTCTGACCGTAGCTACGCAAATTCACACTGCGGCGAAGCTCTTCCATCTCAGTGAGGTGGTCCTGCCAACGGCGATCCAGCGAACGAATCACGATATAACGCTCTAGGCCGACCAGTGCTTCGGTGGACTCAAATTCTTCGCGTTGCTTGTAGGCTCGTTGGATACGCTCAAGAATAAGCGCCTGCTGTGCCTCTGGCCCCTGTCCCGCAAGTTCTTCGACCTTCAATGCGACCGGGAAGTAAGCGTTGAGCCATGCGAGGAATTGATCGACTGCATCACCATCCCGGTCGCCTGCGAGTGCATCGAGGCGCACTTCGAGCTCCTCTTCGATCATTTCATAAATGATATCGCGCGGCGTGTCCGATTGAATCGCTTCATTACGAATACCGTAAACGACTTCGCGCTGCATATTGAGCACGTCGTCAAATTGCAGCAAGCGCTTGCGCATCGAGAAATTCTGCTGTTCGACCTTCTTCTGTGCATTTTCGATCGACCAGTTCAGGGCTGGGTGCTCCAGCTCTTCGCCTTCGCTCATCGACTTCTCAAGGATACGTGAGATCGGACCAGCATTGGCAAACAGACGCATCAGATCATCCTCCAAAGAGACGAAACATTTCGACATCCCAGGATCTCCCTGACGAGCACAACGACCACGTAGCTGACGGTCGATACGACGCGATTCGTGACGCTCCGTACCCACCACATAAAGCCCGCCGAGTTCTGGTACACCTTCGGCAAGTTTAATATCGGTGCCACGGCCCGCCATATTGGTTGCGATCGTCACACCGCCCTTACGTCCAGCATTTGCAACGATCTCCGCTTCCTGCTCGTGAAACTTAGCATTCAACACGCTGTGTCCGACATTTGAGCGCTTCAACATGCGGCTCAGCACTTCAGAGGCTTCAACCGATGCGGTGCCGACCAGAACCGGCTGCCCCTTCTGGTGCGCTGCTTCGACCTCTTTAATCACCGCAGCAAATTTCTCGCGACGCGTTTTGAAGATAACGTCGTTCTTATCGATACGGATACAAGGCTGGTTGGTTGGGATCACCATCACGTTGAGGCCGTAGATCTCGTGAAACTCGGAGGCTTCAGTTTCCGCCGTACCAGTCATACCAGACAACTTCTCATACATGCGGAAGTAGTTCTGAATCGTCACCGTCGCATAAGTCTTGGTCTCCTTCTCGATCGTGCAGTTCTCTTTCGACTCAATCGCTTGGTGCAGACCATCGGACCAACGGCGGCCAGGCATCACGCGCCCAGTATTTTGGTCGACGATATTGACCTTACCTTGTTGCACCACGTATTCTTTATCGCGCTCATACAGACTGAATGCGCGGAGCAACTGACTGATGCAGTGGATGCGCTCGCTGGTTTGTTGGAAGCCCGTTTCGGCGACCTGCTTGGCCTCCTGCTTCGCCTCATCCGCGAGCTTTTCGTTCTTATCGATTTCAATGAACTGAGTCGGTAAGTCCGGCAGCATGAACGCATCTGGATCATCTGGGCTCATCAGCGTGCGGCCCTTCTCGGTCAGATCGGCCTGCTGCTGCTTCTCGTCGATCACATAGAATAGCCCTTCCTTCAGCGCGTAACGCTCCTTTTTGTTGAAATCACTGTTCATCTCGAGGTCGAACTTATCCACTGCGCGGCGGATCGCCGGCACCTCATTGAGACGGTGGAACTGCTTGTTCTTCGGCATGCCAAGCTTCACTTGGAAGAGCTTGGAGGTTGCCGCATACTTGGCATCTTCGTCAGAGCCTTCGCCTTCCAAGGCGGACTTCGCCTCAGCGACCAAATTGTTGCAATATGCCTGCTGCTTGGCGACCAGTTGCTTAATGCTCGGCTTAATTTCGCCGAATGGCAGCGGGTTGTCATCCTGCATCGGGCCGGAAATGATCAACGGCGTGCGCGCCTCATCGACCAGGATCGAGTCAACCTCGTCAATGATACAGAAGAAGTGGTCGCGCTGCACTTGGTCTTCCTTGCGGCTGGTCATACCATTGTCGCGCAAGTAGTCGAAGCCAAACTCCGAAGCGGTGCCGTACGTGATATTACATTCATACTGCTCACGACGAATCTGTGGCGCTTGGCTATTTTGGATACAGCCAACGGTGAGGCCGAGCATGCGGAACAGGTGGCCCATCCACTCGGAGTCACGACGCGCGAGGTAGTCATTGACGGTGACCAACTGGCAGTTATTGCCGGAAAGCGCGTTCAAGTAGAGCGGGCAGGTTGAGACGAGCGTCTTACCCTCACCCGTCGCCATTTCAGCAATGTGGCGCTCATGCAGTGCGATCCCGCCGATAAACTGGACATCGTAGTGCACCATGTTCCACGGCAACATATGGTCACACACGTCAAACTCCTGACCGCACATCCGGCGGGCCGCGTTCTTCACCGTCGCAAAGGCCTCCGGCAACAAGTCGTCGAGCGACTCACCATCCTGATGGCGCTGCATGAACTCAGCGGTCTTGGCGCGCAGCTGCCCTTCCGTAAGCGATTGATATTCAACTTCAAATGCGTTGATACGCTCGGTAATGGGCAGGCACTTTTTAAGAAACTTCTTGTAGTGACGTCCTGAGAACTTTTTGAGAATGGCTGAGATCATGAGATCTAATGTATGCGGTTACTGAATGAGATTATGCGCAGATTTCAGCTCACAGAGGACACTGGAAATGCGAAAAAGAGTAGAAAATGGTGAAACTAGCGCCCGCTGGCAAGTGCGTTTCCCGCACTATAATACGGAGGCGTAGAAGCATGAAGGTGAGAAACCACAACGCGCATCAAAGACACAATAAATCCCGGCCACGTCGTTCAGAAAAGGACTACTAGCCGCAGCCGAGAGCTTCTTATTCACCCGAGGCTCAAATGAAAACTCGCGCGGAAGGATCGAGTGCCTCCCCGATCAAACACTGCGCACGGAGCCAATTCACACTCCGCACGTTCTGGCTCGTCAGGCTGGTGCCGCCTTCCGGAGGCTGGAAACGCGGAATCTGCTGTTGTTGTTCTCGTTCGTCGGGTTGTTGTTCTCGTTCGTCGGGTTGTTGTTCCGGTTCGAGGACTGCAGGTTGTTGTCGGCATTGTTGAACGCCCCACCGCGCAGACCGCGATTGTTTATGTCCCGCATCAGCTAGGCGTGTCCCGAAAATGAACTGCTGGTTCTTTGGAAAACTATCCACACGCTCCAACAGCCATTTAGTATAGTCATACCAACGGACGAGTAATACAGGTGCAGCAGGCTTCTTGGGCATAATAGCTTAAGTCGCTGGAGGGCAATGCTCCATCATTGCAGCAGAGCCGGAGCAGAACCACAGACCAACTCTCTGCACCATACTAACGCGGAAACGACGGAGCGTTATTTTTTTATGGTCATGTCGCCTTCAGCTCGGAATCCTCCACTCACATGAACGACGAATAATCACCCACATCACCACGAGAAAAGCGCACGCACACATGCGAACCTTCAAAAAAATTCTCTCCCGCTGCGCGAGGGCAAATTTAAAAGGAACAGTAAAAAGGGTAAAAGCCTTAAAGCTTAAAGGCTGCGGCGCCCTTTGCGGCGCATTATTGCAACTGCCAGCGCTAGGCTGCTAAAGATAACAGCGTAGGTTGACGGCTCAGGAATAATGGGCGTAAGGCTGGAAACGCGGAATCAGTAATTACTGTGCTCACTCGACAGGTTAAGCCTGGACCGAAATGAGGACAGCAGCCTTGTACCTTTGCTGCCGAACGCCCCACCGCGCAGACTGCCGACGGTAGAACCAACGATTCCATCATTAAACTCCCATACGTTGCCGCCTTGGTCATAGGTGCCGTAGTAGCTCGGGGCGTCGTCGTAATTGCCCACATCGGTCAGCGTGCCCTCGAGCCGCATGGAACCGTCATCGTCCAGGCCGCCGCGAATCAGGATCAGGGAACCGTCGCCACCGACCCAGTCCTGCACCCATTGATTTGACTGCGGGTCGTAATAGTTCAGGCTGATACCGGT
>CAZIMR010000097.1:0-5628 GCA_964540215.1 uncultured Puniceicoccaceae bacterium | reverse complement strand
TGGTATTGGAGGATTTGGATGCGTCGGGGTTTGCGTTGCGGCGCACGACCGTGGGTGAGACTGAGTTGCACGCCTGTTTGTCGTGGTTGGCGCACTTCCACGCGACTTTTATGAACGCGCCGCCGACGGGCTTATGGGAGCAGGGCACGTATTGGCATTTGGATACACGGCCGGATGAGCTGGCGATCTTAGCAAAATAAGACCCTGCATTAACAGGCGCGGCTATTGCGATTGATCGTAAGCTCAAGGCGAGTCCGTATCAGACGCTGGTGCATGGCGATGCCAAGCTAGCCAACTTTTGTTTTTCAGAAGATGGCGCGTCAGTAGCGGCGGTCGATTTTCAATATATTGGCGCAGGCTGCGGGATGAAGGATGTGGTCTATCTGATCGGCAGTTGTCTCGACGAACTGGCGTGCGAGCGGGAGGAGTCTGCGCTGTTGGATCTGTATTTCGGTGTTTTGCGAGGCGCATTAACTGCTCAAGGAACTGACCTCGATCTGAATGCGTTGGAGTGCGATTGGCGCGCGCTTTATCCGGTGGCATGGACGGACTTTCATCGTTTCTTAAAAGGCTGGAGCCCGGGGCATTGGAAGATCAATGGCTACAGCGAGCGCCTAGCGCGTGAAGTGCTTGCCGGCTTACAGGAAGATGCACGATGCGATTAAGCGCGGAAGATTTGATCCAGCTCGTTGGCTGCGCGGCGACCGCAGTGAAGGAGGCAGGCGTCTTGGTTGCTCAGTACGATGGTCGTGAGGTTCTGGTGCAGCACAAGGCCGGCGGCGAGAGTCTCGCCTCGCAGGTGGTGACTGAGGTGGATGGGCTGAGTCAGGCGATCCTCCTAAAGCACTTGCTGCCGACCTGTGCGGCCTACGATCTCGCACTGTTGACTGAAGAGCAGCCAGATGACGGCAGTCGTTTAGAGAAAGATGCCTTCTGGTGTATTGATCCGCTCGATGGGACTTTGCCATTTACGGAATCGATCCCCGGTTATGCGGTTTCGATTGCGTTGGTGGCGCGGGATGGTACGCCGTTGATTGGGGTGGTCTATGATCCTTCGACAGGCACGCAGTATCAGGCCGTGCAGGGGCAGGGGGCGTTGCGTGATGGTGAGCCTTGGACGTTGCCACCATCGTCAGAGGCTGCGCCTCTGAGCTTTATTTCAGATCGTAGCATCGTGAGTCACCCGCAGTTTGACACGGCGCTGGCGCAGTTGCAGGTATTGGCGAGTGAGCTCGGCCAGGACGGGCTGCAAACAACATTGACGGGCGGTGCGGTGATGAATGCGTTGTGGGTATTGGAGCGCGCGCCTGCGTGTTATTTCAAATTCCCGAAGCCGCAGGCTGGCGGTGGCAGTCTCTGGGATTATGCTGCGACGGCGTGTATTTACGCAGAGTTGGGCGCGTGGTGCAGCGCTTTTAATGGGCAGCCTTTGGACTTAAATCGGGCAGATTCGACGTTCATGAATCACCGCGGTGTGTTAGTTGCCTCAGATCGTGCATTGGGGCAGGCTTTGCTGGCTGCACTGGTCGACCGTGGTGATGGCGTAGGAGATAGTGCCTTCCCCTCTGCATTATAAATCAAAGTTGGATTTTGAGTTTGGCTCTGCGTCCTCACCTTACATGCGCTGCAACGGCTTGATACCGAGCAGCTCTAGGCCTGTCATCAGCACGGTGCGGGTGCGTGCGCAAAGTAACAGACGGCGGGCTTTGATTGCGGTATCCTCGACCATGACCTTGTCGGCATTATAGAAGCTGCTGTAGGCACCAGCTAATTCATACAAATAGGTGCAGAGAAAGTGTGGACGCAGGTCATTGAGGGTAAGTTCCAGTGCCGTGACGAAGCCCATGATTTTACGTGCGAGCGCAAGTTCGGCCTCGGTCTCTGCTTGGCTCGCCGCTTCGATGGGTGCTTCGGGGTCGACGCCGACTTTGCGGAAGATACTGTTGATCCGAGCAACTGCGTAGAGCAGATAGGGCGCGGTGTTGCCCTCGAAGCTGAGGAGGCGATCCCAACTAAAGACGTAGTCTTGTGTGCGGTTGCTGGAAAGGTCGGCGTATTTTATTGCACCAATACCAACTGACTCAGCGATCTCGCGACGCTCGGCTTCGTCGAGGTCTGGATTCTTCTCGGTGACGACGTCGAAGGCGCGGTTGCGGGCTTCGTCGAGGAGTTCCTGGAGTTTAATCGACTCGCCGGACTTCGTTTTAAAGGGCTTCTTGTCGGCCCCGAGAATGGTGCCCCAGAAGACGTGGTTCATCTCCGGCTGTGCATAGCCCTTGGCCTTGAACCATTTTTCAGTGGTCAGAAAGAGCTGCTGGAAGTGATCTTGTTGGCGGGCGTCGGTGAGGTAGATGATCTCGTCGGCCTTAAACTCTTCTAGGCGATACAGCACAGTCGCCAAATCGGTGGAGGCGTAGTTGCTGGCGCCGTCTTGCTTGCGAATGTTGAATGGGAAAGGGCGCTCGTTAGTACGCGAGAATTTTTTAATTTCGTCGTGCCATACGACCAGTGCGCCGTCGCTTTGTTCGGCGAGGCCGACTTCGGTCAACTCGGCGTAGATGCGTTGCACTTTGTCGCGGTAGAAGGATTCGCCGAGGGTGATGTCGATCTCGACGCCGATTTGCACGAATAGCTTATCAAACGCGACTTTGGAGATTTCGACGATTTGGTTCCAAAGTGCGGTGTTCTCGGTATCGCCGTTTTGTAGAAGCACGAGCTCGTTGCGGGAAATATCGCGCAGTTCGGGTTGCTCGACTTCGAGAGCGCTGCCGTCTTTGTAGAGTTGATCGAGGGTGACGAGAGCATTTTCGCCAAGCTCGGAAAGGTCGACGCCGTCGCGCTTGATCTTCATGATCAAGGTGCCGAAGTTGGTGCCCCAATCGCCGATGTGGTTGTCGCGAATTAGGTCGGCTCCACAGAAATCGAGCAGGCGCGCGATCGCTTGGCCGATCACCATTGGGCGTAAGTGGCCAATGTGTGCTTGTTTCGCAGTGTTGGCGCTTGGATAGTCGATGATGACTTTGCGACCGTCTTTGAGGGCTTTAGCGCCGCTTTGGTAATCTTCTTTAGTGGAGAAGGCGAGCTGCCACTGCCAGATGAACTCGGTTGTGAGCGTGAAGTTGATGAAGCCAGGGCCAGCGATATCCAGCGCCACAAGGGCGGGGTCGAATTCCCCAGAGGCTTCTGCTGCGGCGATCAAGCGGGTAGCGAGTTCGCGTGGATTAAGTCCGTTCTTTTTAGCAAAGGCGAGCACGCCATTGGCTTGAAAGTCACCGAAACGTGGATCAGCAGGGCGTACGCCAGGCACGAACTCCGAGCCGAAGCCCTCTGTCTGAGCTGCGATTGTCGATAGCGCACTTTCGATTGCCTTAGATGGGTTGAACCAAACCTTCATGGGGAGCACAGCAAAATCCAGAGCGCTCGGCGTCAAGCTCTGCTTTCGGGAACTTTCAATGATATCTGGTTGTTTATGCAAGTTCGGTAAAGTATAATGTGAGATTCTATTTCTGAAATCCCGTTATTTAGTCTCGACAATGCACGATCTAATCGCCTTACAATTAAATGTTTATGCCTTCTCGATGGGCAAATCAATCGATCCCGAACTTTACTAAATGAGAAAGAATATTATTAGTGCGCGTAAGTTCATCAAGCCTTCCTTCAGCTACCTAGTTGAAAAGAAGCGCGACGGTGGCGAATTTTCTGATGCTGAGATTCGTTACATTGTCGATTCCATTTTGGATGATGATCTTCCTGAATTTCAACAATCAGCCCTAGCAATGGCGATCTTTTTCCAGGGTATGTCTGCCCAGGAGACTGCTATTTTTGCTGAGGAGATGATGTTGTCGGGTGAGGTGATTGATCTGACTGGCATTTCCCGTCCGAAAATCGACAAATACTCAACGGGTGGTGTTGGTGATAAGACTACACTGGTATTGGGTCCGCTCGCAGCTGCTTGTGGCGTAGTCATGCCAACCATGAATGGCGTTGATGAAGAGCACGTGATTAGTAATCTTGATAAGCTCTCTTCAATTCCCAATTTCAATCCGATCCTCGATTTAAAAGGCTTTAAGGCACAGTTAAAGTCAGTCGGTTGCACTTTTATTAAGCAAGATCCGGAGATTTCTCCAGTGGACGCTAAATTTTACAAACTGCGCCAGTTAACTGGCACGATTCCGAGCTTACCACTGATTACCGGTAGTGTGCTCAGTCGTAAGTTGGCTGAAGGTGCTGAAGGTCTCGTGATTGATGTGAAGTGGGGCAACGGTTCGTTCATTAAGGATGTCGAGCAAGCCAAGCAGTTGGCGCGTTCGATTACTCGCGTCGGTCGTTCTATGAAACGCCGTTGTGTGGCATTGGTGACTGATATGAATCAGCCCCTGGGTGATACCGTTGGTACTGCGCTTGAAATTAAGGAAGCGATTCAGCTGCTCAAGGGCGAGGGACCGGAGGACCTGCAAGAGTTGGTGCTCAAGCTCGGTATGGAAATTGTACGCCTCGCTGGGGTCGCTGGCTCGACACTTTCCGCAAAGCAGACTGTGCAACGCCACCTTAAAGATGGTTCCGCACTGCAGAAGTTTAAAGATATGGTCGAGGCGCAAGGGGGTGACATTTCAGTGATCGATGATCCCGATAAGTTCCCAACCGCGAAGCACGTCCGTAAGTTGCCTGCTCCTAAGCGCGGCTATGTTCACACGATTAATGCAGGTCTGATCGCCGAAGGTGTGCAAAAGCTGGCGATGAAGAAGAACGGCAAATACGATCCAGCAGTGGGTGTTTCTGAAATCAAGAAGGTCGGCACGCAAGTCAAGCAAGGCGAGCCATTGATGATGATTCACTATAACGACGAAGCCAAGATGGAAGAAGCACTTGAGTACCTCAAAACGGCTTACCGCCTGGCTCCGAAGCGCCCGAATCCACCCTTACTCATTGTCGAGCGCGTCGCGTAATATCACCCCATTTTTGCACAAAATCCTCGGTCGTTATGACCGGGGATTTTTTGTGTGCGCGGCAATCCGTGGAGCTGACTGGAGTAACATCGGTTTCAATCGAAGTAAGCTGGCTGGTGTAATGTGATCTTCAAGCAAAGGAACGCCCGATTGCGCATACGATCAATTTGAACAGATGTAAGTTAAAATCTATTTCTGGAATCGCGCTGGTTGGTCAATGCTTGGCTGATAGTCTTGCTTGGGCAGCTGCCAATCGATAACTTAGAGTTTAACTAGCGCGGGTGGTTGAATTTTTCGAACGAAGTCGTATATGAGGGGTGATGGAGGCTAGACAAAACGAAATCCGCCTTCATCATCCTTAGGTTTATGAAGATTTATATGAATGATAAGTTGGTCGATGCCAGCGAGGCGACAGTCTCGGTGTTCGACCATGGGTTGCTCTATGGTGACGGTATTTTTGAAGGCATTCGCCTCTATGATGGCTGTGTGTTTAAACTCGATGAGCATTTAGAGCGTTTAGAGTACTCCGCCAAAGCGATCATGCTCGAGTTGCCATGGACGCGCCAAGAGATCTCCGATGCGTTGTGTGAGACTTGCCGTGCAAATGGTCTGAAGGACGGCTACATCCGCCTCGTGGTGACGCGTGGAGTCGGCAGCCTGGGTCTGTCGATCAAGAATTGTG
>CAZIMR010000096.1:0-5659 GCA_964540215.1 uncultured Puniceicoccaceae bacterium | reverse complement strand
AAACGAATACGCACTTCTCGACAGCGGCCATGGCCGAAAACTCGAACGCTTTGGCAAGATCACACTCGAGCGCCCCTGCGCACAAGCGGTGTGGAACCCCGCCCACCCACAGCTCTGGAAGTCAGCGGATGCGTCTTTCACTCGCAAAGAAGGCCTCGAGTGGAGTGGTCGCGACAAACTGCCCGATTCTTGGCAAGTCAGCGTCAACGATGTGACCATGAAGCTATCCATCACCGACTTCGGCCATCTCGGTGTATTCCCCGAAACGCGTGACATGTGGAACTGGATTACTCAGACCCTCGTCGCCGAAGCGCCCAAGCGCAAAGAGCCCCTCAAATTCCTCAATCTGTTTGCCTACTCCGGCGGCGCCACCCTCGCCGCAGCCAAAGGCGGCGCACACTGCTGCCACGTTGATGCTTCCAAAGGTATGGTCCAATGGGCGCGCCAAAATGCGGCACTTAACGGACTCACCGACCATCCAATCCGCTGGATCGTCGACGACGTTAATAAATTTCTCACCCGCGAAATCAAACGCGGCAACCGCTACGACGGCATCCTGCTCGACCCACCTTCTTTTGGGCGCGGCAAAGGCGGCGAACTCTACAAGATCGAGCACGCGCTACTCGATACTCTAAAGCTAGTTAAAAGCGTATTAACAGACCGCCCTTGCTTCGTATATCTAACCAGCCACACTCCTGGCTTCACACCAATTGTATTGGATAATCTACTACAGCAATTACTCTCAGGTGGTCAAACCGAGTGCGGCGAGATGTTACTCACCGGCGAAGGGAACACCTTCGCCGTTCCGAGTGGCACATGGTCGCGGTGGACGGCGAAGTAAGTGCGAGTCCACGACTCGGGGCGCATCACACCTGCTTTAATTAATCAATTATACGCCGTTGGATTGCCTGACACCCAAAGCTCGGTTAGTCAGGCAAAACCTCAAATCACTCTACTCGAAGCCGGCTTCGCCCCGCGTCACAATGGGTGCGACCGCACTTGCCCACTGGTCGTAGCCCGCTTGATTTAAATGCAGCATGTCCTCGAGGAATAATTCTGCTCGTGGCCGACCTTCGGCGTTCAAAAGTACTGGCCATACATTGATGTAAGTGAAACCCAAATTGGCACGACAGAAGTCCTCAATCATCGCATTGGCTGACTGCATCTTCCCCGCAAAGGACCAGCGAGAAATACTTGGCTTAGCCCCAATGACATAAAACCGCAGCTCTGGCATACGTTCACGGCACAGATTCGCCAGAAATATAAAATCCTGAAAGATGCGCTGCGGAGATTTCCCATAACAGACATCGTTGTCTCCCTCATAAATCAATAGCGCCCGCGGTTCGTATTTTAAGATTAGCGCTTCAGCATAATGGATGACATCCGTATAATGACTGCCACCAAAGCCGCGCGGTAATAGAGTCAGGCCAGCAAGGTCGGCCTCGATTCGCGGATGCCACATACGCATTGAACTGCTACCCGTGCAGATAATCGCTCCCCGCGGAGAAGGGTTGGCGGCATCAGCCGCATAAAAGGCTGCGATCTGATCCGAAAACCGGGCCGGATCTGGATCTAAGGCGAAAGGATAATCTGCAGTGTTAACCGCACAGAGGCACTTTGTTGCAAGTAGGATCAGGCACAGAGGGCGCGATGCATTAAACATAATAACAAGCAAAAGGTGTCTTGATGCCTTTGACAAGAGCAACCAAACGGCTTGCGTAAAGCACCGCTACGGTCTTTGATTATAATTACCTAGGAATCCATCATTGTTGCCTGCAAAAATTCAATGCCTCTTTATGATTCACCCACTTGCCGTAACCCCCACCACTGTGATTACAGACCAACCAATGCTGCCCAAATGAAACAAGTCTTAAGTATAATGGTCGCTTTGTTTGCCTGCAGCCCATTGCTTTTCGCAAAACAAAGCCGCTTATCCTCTGGCGAACATTTCATCACACAATCTTGGTCTCAGGAAAAGTCCTATAAGCGCCCATACTTCGTCAATGTGCCGACGGATGCTGACGCAGCTAGATTACCTGTCTTGATTTATTTACATGGCAACGGCGGCAACGCCGAACAATCATTGAGAGGCTTTTTAAGACGACATCCCGCGATCGCCAGTGGTTACCTATTGATATTTCCTCAAGGCTACCTTAAAAGTTGGAACATCGTATCTGAGCGATCCAAGGCCAATGACCGCGCATTTATCGAAGCGATTGTGGCAGAAGTGTGTTCCCACGTGAACGCCGAGAAAGGCACTATGAGTATTATGGGTGTCTCGAACGGCGCAGCATTAGTTAATCAGTTAGCCATCGAATCCGACCTACCAAACGTCCTAAACTACATCACAGCAGTTAGCCCTCTCAATGAATTCCAACACGATGGATCAGACTTCAAAGCCAAGGGCGACTACAACACCTACCTAACATCAGCCACACCCTCGCCGGGCAAACGCATACTCAACGTCTCCGGCACCGAAGATCGCTTGGTTCCATACGCTGGCGGGCCATCGCAAGGAATCCCTGGCAAAGGACGCAAACTGGCTTTCGTTAGCGCAGAGACATCTATTTTCCTCTGGGCAAAAGCGATGGGGTTCCAAGGTAATCCACTCGTGCAACCCAATCAAAGGACGGACAGATGCGAGCTATTTTCGTATTTAAATGGCAACGTTATTCACTACAAAGCACTGGGCGAAGGGCATGGTGCCACACGTGTAATAAGCGAGCAAGTATTGCTGGACTTCCTGCAAGGAAAGTAGTCGACCGCAAGCCGCGCAATCTAGCTCCGACGGCAGCAGAAATTAAACAATAATTTCACTGCACTTGGAGTGGATTCCCTATTACTGAAATGTATAGTGAGCCATGAAAGAGCGTTAGGTAATACGTAGATATAAAATCAATTACCGTATTTCAATGCAGCCGGATTATTAAAACGCGAGAGTCACTTCGTCTGGATTATACTAGACGACTGTCCCATCAAATCTGACAAACATACCTTTGTTATCGTGACGGGAGATATCAAGTTCAGCATCTGTCAAACTAGTACCTTTTTTAATGTCGCCTAACAAGATACGTTGTTCTGGATACGTAATCGCTGCTAATAAAGTCTCAGTTTCCCAATCCCTTGCTCACAAAGCCCAGAATGCATTGGTCTTATTTTGTTCTGGTAGCCGAATCTTAACATTAAGCCCAATACCAGTCCAACTTTTATTCAAAGGATCTGGTGATTCATAAAAGCTATCTACAAAAAACTCATCTTCCCGCGACTTCCATTTATTATTATATTCTTTGGTTATATATGGAGACAATAGATAGTGCCATTGCCTTTTGTCTCCATCGCGTAAGTCGGCAACTAAACATGTCATTCCTTTATTGTCAGTTCCATACATAGTGTTCGCAATGAACATCTGGCGGTAAGCCGAGCGCTTAGCCGTCTCCCCCGCTCGTAATCAAACCCCCGATCAGTGTCTAAAACAGATAGGCCGCACAGC
Organism: uncultured Puniceicoccaceae bacterium; assembly: GCA_964540215.1. Taxonomy (GTDB): domain Bacteria; phylum Verrucomicrobiota; class Verrucomicrobiia; order Opitutales; family Coraliomargaritaceae; genus Lentimonas. Next base: position 2,169 of record CAZIMR010000096.1, on the reverse strand, counting down.
TGCCCATTCTCTTTCCAATAACGCTGCTCCACAGGGTAGGTTTTGGTGAAATTTGTTGCTGGGGAGTGAATCGTATATTCCCCTGTCCAGCGGCTCTTGTATTGCTTGAGATAGTCCTCAAGCTAACTGCCCAAAAGAGCAAAAGGCAGAAAAATAAGCGGTCGCTGGTGATACATAATTTTATGCTAGCTGATCCTCGAAGAAAGCGGAAGTGAAAATCACCTTCTTGGGTCTTAGCGAGCACTAATGAGTAGCTGCAGCAAGTCTTTGCAAACGAATCAGCGCCCTCGCAGCTTAAATGGATCACTGAACGCGAGCTCTGCCTCTGCTTGATCATAGAAGACAACACTTGCGTCGAATAGTACGAACATTCCTTTCCCGTCGTGCTGCGTAGTATTAATAACTCCTACGTTATCGATTTTCCACGCCTGGGTAGTGTCCCCGATAAATATACGATACTCAGGAAAAGTGACTGCTGATAGCAGTGTGGGCTTTTGACTATCCGGTGTCTTCGCTCCAGTACCATAATACGCATTAATAGTGTTCTGCTCAGGTAACCGAATCTTGTTGTTAATGCCCATACCGGTCCGCGTTAGGAAATTAGAATCGTAGCCCTCATAATATGGATTTATAAAAATTTCTGCCTCACGCGCTACGTTGACATCATTATCAAGGACACCGACATAGGGAGCCAAGAACCACTGCCAATGGGCTTTACCTTCTGCGTCTTCTGGATATGAGGAATTACTATATTCAGGGTTCCTGTTGTCTTTAGACATGACTGAAAATCCATCGTTATCTGAGGCGTACATTGTATTGGCAATATGCAGCTGCCTGTAATTTGATAATTTCGAAGTCTCCCTTGCACGCTCACGAACGCTACTGATAGAAGGGATCAATATAGCAGACAGAATAGCGATTATCGCGATGACTGTTAGTAGCTCAATGAGTGTAAACCCTCGAGAACAGGAAATACGAGATGGGGTATTGTGTGTTTTTATCATTATAAAAAAATCAGGGTAGAAACTATATTCGTGATGCTCAAGATTACTGCTGACTAGTCGCAGCCACAGAAAACTCTACGACCCCGATATTTACACCTTCTATTACCTTACTGCCACGAACCGCATCGATCCGAAAGCCCAAAAATTAAATATTTTCAAATGAGGGAGCAGAGATTTCTCCGACGGTACTCACCTCATTTACTGCATACACGACAGGGTCATACTGATAGTAATCTTGCTGAGTGGCTTGAAAGCGTAGTTCACTCGCCGATCCAATGGGGAAATCCTTTGAGATGTGATATCCGCGATCATCCTTAATCACCAAGCGCAAGCTAGCTGCAGCTACTGGCTGATTTGGCCCCGTCTTGCCTGGATTCATATAACCAAATAGTATGCGCACTGTATCATTGCCATCCAACAAGGCAACGGGCCCTCCATTTAACCCGTTCAAGAAATTTGCCTGTTTAAACAAAAATAATCCTGATGCGCGGTCACCTGGAGATCCTGTATTGGCATTCCAGCGAATCTTCAAACCGGCATCATCATACTCTCCGGCAGACAGCAAACATTCGCCTGAGGGCTGAAATGCACAATAGACAGGCTGTCCAGTATATCCCTGACTGGTGTTCGAAGATATGGTAGGGACTGTCTCGAAGAAAGGAGTGGCCATGCCGCTGTAAAGTGCCTTCGTGACCGCATTCGCATTAAAATTAACCGCCTCTGCGGCAAATAAACTAGTCGACGCCAAAAGAAACAGAGCAATGGCTTTGAGCTTTAAAGAAAAAGTTTTCATAAGTTTTTTTGTATATTCTATTAATCGTTTTATTGACCATGGCCATATTTATTAGCCGCTAAATTAACTGCCAATATCCGCAGCGGTTCGTAGACGGGCTCGCATTGCGCGGATCACGGACTGATACTCAGGATTATTGGCTTGGTTCTTCCATTCGTTTGGATCTTGCAGATGGTCGTACAATTCCTCTTCGCCGTTGCGGCAGTGAATATAACGGTAGCGCTCAGTCCGAATACTGAAATGCTGATCGACTGCATTAGCTGGTTCATTTTTTTCTACCTTCACCTTTGAAGCACAAGCACTCAGGCTGAAATCTGGGCCATCCCATGTGCCAGTCTGAGGATCTTTAAGTAATCCACGTAAGCTATGCCC
>CAZIMR010000095.1:0-5700 GCA_964540215.1 uncultured Puniceicoccaceae bacterium | reverse complement strand
GGTGTGGTGACCATTGCCGAAAGAGTAGTACTCCTCGCCCTAAGAGTCGTTGTGCGTAAACGCGACTTCGATATCAGTATCGCTGAGGTGGATGATCGGATACATCGGCTCGCCATCCAGTTTGTTCTTGAGCAAGTCTTTGAGGCCGTGTTCGGATTTAAACTTCTTGCCGTTGTAGAGGATGGTCAGCCCACGATTCAGGTAGGCGTAGTTCCAAAGCATGTCTTCGACGTAGTCGTCGCGAAAGCGAATGACGCCAAAGATCTCAGGGTCAGGATCGAAGCGCAGCGCAGTGCCGTTCTCCGCACCCTTGGCTGATTTGTCTCTCTTGTCCTCGCTCAGGACTTCGCCTTGGGAAAATGTCACCGATCGAGTCACACCTTCGCGGTAGGCCTGGACTTGGAATTCGGAGGAGAGGGCATTGACTGCCTTGATGCCAACACCGTTCAGGCCGACCGACTTCTTAAATGCCTCGGAGTCGTATTTCGCACCGGTGTTGATCTTGGATGCGCAGTCCTTGAGTTTGCCGAGCGGAATGCCGCGACCGTAGTCGCGCACAGCGACATGGGTGCCGTCGATATTGACTTCGATTACCTTGCCGTTGCCCATGACGAATTCGTCGATCGAATTGTCGATCACCTCCTTGAGTAGGATGTAAATGCCGTCGTCAGAAGACGAGCCGTCGCCGAGCTTGCCAATATACATGCCTGGGCGCAGGCGGATGTGTTCTTTCCAGTCGAGGGACTTGATGCTGTCTTCAGTATATTTAGCGGACATTTAAATGTGTGAAAAGTGGAACGGTTAAGAAAGGTAAGAACACAAGGGAAGTCATCAATTTGAACGCCGAACGCCGAACGTCCAACCCCGAATTTTGAATTTTTTGGATTCGGTGGGCTGATCGGAGTACGCGCCCTCGATCGTAAGATCGGGGGATGTTGGGGACGATGATTTTATGTCCGATAAATGTTCACTAAGGCTGGATACGAAAAACGCACCCCCTTTAATGGAGTGCGTTTTGAAAGGGTGTGAGGGCGACTCGCCCTCGTAGTTGGCGAATGTGGGCGGGCCGCCCACGCTCCTTTAGGCATTCAGCTCAACCAGCTTCGCCATGATCGCCTTTTGCGCGTGTAGGCGGTTTTCGGCTTCGTCGAAAATAATGCTTTGTGGACTATCAAGGACGTCTTGGCTGACTTCTTCGCCTGCATGAGCGGGGAGGCAGTGCATGAAGTAGGCGCATGGTTTAGCAAGTGCGAGCAACTCTGCGGTCACTTGATACGGCGCCATTTCTTGGAGACGTTCCGCGGCTTTGGCTTCGTCGCCCATTGAGACCCATACGTCAGTGTAGATCGCATCGGCATCTTTGACCGCTTCTTTGGGGTCAGCGGTGTAGGTGAAGTTGACTGGTAGGCCGTCAGCTTTGAGGGCATCGACGACGGCTTGTTTAGGCTCGTAGCCTGCTGGGCCGGAGACGACCATCTCCATACCAAACATCGCGGCGGTCAGAATCCATGAGTTGGCCATGTTGCAGGCGCTGTCCCCGAGGAAGGTGACCTTTTTGCCCCTGAGCGTATTGATATCGACAGCGTCGGGTGAGTAGCGCTCAAGCAGTGTAAAGATATCAGTGTAGAGCTGGCAGGGGTGGTTGAAGTCGGTCAGGCCATTGATGATTGGCATGCTGGCATGCTTAGCAAACTCTTCGATAATCGAGTGTTCGTAGGTCCGGATCACTAAGCCATGCAAGTAGCGTGACAATACCTTGGAACTGTCTTCGACCGTTTCGCCACGGCCGATTTGTGTTTGCTGTGAGTTAAGCACGATCGGGTAGCCGCCGAGTTCGTTGACGCCGACTTCGAAGGAGACGCGTGTGCGTGTGCTGCTTTTGTAGAAGAGTAGGCCCCATGACTGCTTGTCCAATGCCGCGGGCGTGTTGAACCGGTCGTCTTTAAACGCTTTAGCGAGTGAGAAGACTGCTTGTGCTTGTTCGAGTGTGAAGTCGGTAACTTTTAAAAAATGGTGCATCTGATGAAGTGTGAAAGTTTGAAGGTGTGAAGTATAAAGAGTGCGAAGTTAGGCACTCAGTTCAGCGAAGACTTGGCCTAGGATGCGGGTGCTCTCGGCGAGTTCTTCAAGGGTCGTCGTGAGTGCGGGTAAAAGGCGGATCGTGTTGTGCCCTGCTGGCACGATGAGTAGGCCTTTGTCTCGTGCTGCTGTGGTGACGGCGCTGCTGTCGACATGGAGCGCCAAGCCGACCATGTACCCGGCTCCCCGCATGCTCGCGATGTGTTGTGGGTACTGCTCGACTAAGCCCTGTAATGCGGCGTGCCAGATCGTGCTGTTGGCCGTGATATGTTCGAGCAGACTGTCTTCCTCGATGATGTCGAGTGTGGCGTTGGCTGCGGCACAGGCGAGTGGATTGCCGCCGAAGGTAGTACCATGTGAGCCAGGCTGGAATAGTTCGGCGTAAGGCTCTGCTGCCCAAATGGCGCCGATGGGGAAGCCCGCGCCGAGACCTTTGGCCATACCGATGGCGTCGGGTTTGACACCACTCTTCTCAAATGCAAAGAAGTGTCCGCTCCGGCCGATCCCGCATTGGACTTCGTCCAGCATCAGGAGTGCGCCCCGCTCGGTGCAGAGTGCCCGTAGCTCTTGCAGAAAGCTGTCTTCGGCTGGAAAGATTCCGCCTTCGCCTTGTATCGATTCGATAAATACCGCGGCAACGGTGTCATCGACGAGTTGGTCGAAACTTTCGATATTGTTGAGTTGGCCAAATTTAAAGCCTGTAAGCATTGGCCGAAAGCCGCCTTGGATTTTCTCTTGGGGTGTGGCAGCCATGCCGCCGAAAGTCCGACCGTGGAAGGCATCTTCCGCTGCGACTACCGTGTACCGCTTCGCTTCTTCGCCACCGCTCAAGTTGCGGCCATGGAGCCGTGCGAGCTTAATAAGTGCGTCGTTAGATTCGGCGCCACTATTGCAGAACAGCACCCGGCCGGGGCCCGCTTTTTCAACCAGCCGATCTGCGAGCTTTTGTTGGCCAGGGATGCCGTACAGATTGCTGCAGTGGCTGAGGGTAGTCGCTTGGTCTTGCACCGCCTTGACCCATTTGGGGTGTGAGTGACCGACTGATGTGACGGCGATGCCGCTGCCGAAATCGAGGTAACGGTTGCCGTTCGCATCGTAGAGATACACGCCTTCTCCCCGCACTGCGTCGAACGCGGGCGGGCCATAGTTTTTCATGAGTGTTTTATGATGGTTCATTATGAAAAATGGCTAATTGCGAATGGGGCATCGCAAGATTGAATGTGTGAGGGCTAATGGATTAGCTATTATTAGTTATCTGTTGACGATCTCGGTGCCGACACCTTTGTCGGTAAAGATTTCGAGGAGTAAGCTATGCGGGTTTTCACCGTCGACAAAGTGCACGCGGTGCACGCCGCTACGCAGCGCTTTGACGGAGCTGTCGGTCTTTGGAATCATGCCTTGGCTGATGGTGCCGTCTTTAACTAAGTCCGCGACTTCGTCGGCTTTGAGCGAAGAGATGAGTGATTTGGGATCGCTCATATTGCGCATCAGACCCGGCACGTCGCAGAGGTAAACGAGTCGCCGTGCGCGTAGCGCAGCGGCGACTCTGCCTGCTGCAGCATCGGCATTAGTGTTGTAAACTTGTCCGTCCTCGTCGCAAGCAATCGGTGAGATTACTGGGATGTAACCGTCGTTGAGTGCCTTCTTGATTATCTTGGTTTTGACCGTGTGCGTCTCACCGACAAAGCCAACGTCAACAGGTTCGCCATCAACCACGACGTTCTTCTTCTCGCAAACCAGTACGTCGTTGCCAGCAAGGCCGAGCGGCCGTGCGCTTTTCTGTTGGAGGATTTCACAGATGTCTAGGTTGACGATTTTGTTGAGTGTGTGCTCGACGATCTTGACGGAGTCTTTGTCGGTGACGCGGAGGCCGTGTTCGAAACGCGTCTCAACATTGGACTCCGCGAGCGCGCGCGTGATCGCTTTGCCGCCGCCATGCACGACCACGACTTTGATGCCGACCGCTGATAGGAATGCGATGTCGGTCGCAACGCGTGTCCGCACTGCTGGGTCGGCGTCGTCCATGAACGCACCACCGTATTTTACAACAAAGATGGAGTCGCGAAATCGTTGGATATAAGGCAGCGCTTCCAGCAGTACGGCTGCTTTGGTGGTGACGTCGAGATGGTCAGTGTTGATCATTTTTAAGAAATTGATTTTTTGCAGCGTGCGAGCTTGCTCGCCCTGAGGTGCAGCGGGCGCGAGCCAGGTCGCACGTCACTGTGTCATTCGCTTTTGTTAAAGTCCACGTAGGCTTCGCTGAGGTCGGAAGTGAGTAGGCGGTAGTGGCCTGCGCCTTGATTTAAATTGAGTGTGATACGGAAGCGCTTCTTTGAAACGATCTCTTGCCACTTTGAAAGATTACTATCCTGCGGTCTGCCGCTGATGAGTGCGGCTACAGTGTCGTAGTAGATGTCGAAGCACTCTTCTTTGAGTCCAACGCGTGCATAACCAGCGGCGTCAGCGAGCCGTCCCCAGTTTGGGTCGGAGCCATACCAAGAGGTCTTAACTAGCAGCGAGTTACCAACTGCACGGGCGATTTTTTCAGCATCGGCTGTCGTTTTGCAGCCTTCGACGACGAGCTCGACGAGCTTCGTCACCTTTTCACCATCACCGACAATTTTTTCGGCTAGATCATCGCAGACGAGGAAGACGGCTCGTTGGAAGGCTTCGATCAGTTCGGGGCTGGTATCGGCTTTGATGCCGCACGCACCATTGGCGAAGAGCAGCACGGTGTCGTTGGTGCTCATGTCGCCGTCGATCGAGATGCGATTAAAAGTCAGGTCACTGGCTTGTTTGACGACGGACTTGAGTAAATCACTGTCGGCTTCGAGGTCAGTGGTGACGAAGGCGAGCATGGTGGCCATATTTGGCTCAATCATCCCAGCGCCTTTGGCCATACCTGATACGGTAATCGTGGTGCCCTCGTAGTCGAACCGTGCGGTGGCTACCTTCCGCCGTGTGTCGGAGGTGAGGATCGCGTCGGCAGCGTCGAATGACGATTGCGTTTTGGTGTCGAGCTTTTCGGCGGCGGCAGCGATGCCAGCCTGGATGTTGCTCATTGGTAATTGCCGACCGATGCGACCAGTGGAACAGACCAGAAAGGGTGCGTTGCTACCAGTTTCAAGTTGGCTAATCGTGTCCATCTCTTGTCCGTCGGTCATGCCTTGTGCGCCAGTGCAGGCGTTGGCGTTGCCGCTGTTGATGACGCAACCCGCGACTTGGTTACCGCTTTCGGCAAGGATTGCTTTGCAGATGTGTACGGGCGCGGCGCAAACATCGTTGAGTGTAAACACACCAGCTGCACTGCAGGGTGACTCAGAGACCAGCAGTGCGAGGTCGAGCCGCGGGTCACCGGTTTCCCGAATATCGCAACCGACTCCAGCTGTTTTGTAGCCGGGGCAGTCTGCGATCCCGCCTGAAGTTTCAATGAGTTGAACTGTTAGTGGTGGATTCATGTCGGCAGGCGGAGGTGTGGCAGAGTTTAGACCAGTCCGGCAGTTTCTTCGAAACCGAACTTTAGGTTGAGGAGCTGTACTGCTTGGCCGCTGGCTCCTTTTAGTAGATTATCAATGACTGAAGTGATCACAAAGTTGTCAGTCCGTGGATCGTATACCGCAG
>CAZIMR010000094.1:0-5713 GCA_964540215.1 uncultured Puniceicoccaceae bacterium | reverse complement strand
TTGCGGCTACTTAGGCAACGATGTCTTTGGCGACGCGCAACTACGCGAGTTCGCAAGCCATGGCGTGCAGGCCGACGTCCTACATCGCGGCGATGCACCCACACCCGTCGCAGCAGTTACCATCAAGCCCAACGGGAGCCGCTCGATCATCGACTATCGTGCCCCTTCAGCGCTCGCAGCGGAGGACACGATCAGCCTAGCAAAATTTCCCGCCAAAGTACTATTAATCGACGGCCACCAGCCACTGCTCTCCCTCGCACTGGTCGAAGAAGCCAGAGCGCTCGGCATTCCTTCGATATTGGACGCGGGTTCGATCAACGACGGCAGCCAACGACTCTACAATAAGGTCGATTACCTGATCACCTCTGAGAAATTCGCTAGGCACTTTAGCGGTGAAGACGATCCACGCACTGCTCTGGCGGCGCTTGATGGCGCAGCCGCACTGATCGCTTGCACCTGGGGGGCGGACGGCGTCTATTGGCAAGACCAATACGGCCAACAGCATACCCCCGCGTTTGACGTTGAAGCCGTCGACACCACCGGAGCCGGCGATGCCTTCCACGGCGCATTTGCGCTCGGACTCGCCGAAGGGCTCAAAAATAAGCAAAACATGCGCCGTGCCTGCGCCACTGGAGCACTCACTTGCCTCAAATCCGGCGCCCGCAGCGCACTGCCAACACGCAAAGCTGTTGACGCGCTCTGCCAGTAAAACGACCGATTCGGAGTGCGATGCAGTCCAGACTCTCACTTTATGAAATCCGGTCTTGTCGTGGGGTCGCCCGCCGAACAACGTTTCTGCCATGTCCAAGACGCTCTATCTTCTCGATGGTATGGCCCTCGCCTACCGTGCACACTTTGCCCTGATCCGTAGCCCGATTTATACCTCCAAAGGCTTCAACTCGTCGGCCATCTTTGGATTCACTGGCACCTTGATCGAGTTGATCACCAAGAAGCAGCCCAGCCACCTCGCAGTGGTCTTTGATACCTCCGCTCCGACTGCACGCCACATTCTACACCCAGAATACAAGGCACAGCGCGAAGCGATGCCAGAAGATCTCGCTGCCGCGATGCCACACCTTAGCCGTGTTGCCGAGGCGTTCGGAATTCCTGTACTCAAGATGGATGGCTACGAAGCCGACGATATTATCGGCACCCTCGCCCACCGCGCAGAGGCCGATGGCTTTGACGAAGTCTTCATGGTCACCCCGGATAAGGACTTTGGCCAACTCGTCACTCAGAAGATTAAAATGTATCGCCCCTCCCGGCAAGGTGACGGCGCAGAAATTCTCGGCGTCGATGAGATCAAAGCGAAGTGGGATATCATTCGGGTCGATCAAGTGATTGATATGCTCGGCCTCTGTGGCGACGTCTCCGACAACATCCCCGGCGTGCCCGGCATCGGCCCCAAGACCGCATCCAAGCTGCTCGCAGCCTACGATAACGTCGACAACATCATCGCCCACGTCGACGAGCTAAAAGGCAAGCAACAAGAACGCGTACGCGACAATGCCGAACAGGCCCGCCTCTCCAAGACCCTCGCCACGATTCAACTCGATGTGCCAATTGATGCCGATTGGGATAGCCTCCGCCTCGACGCGCCGAGCCAAGACAAGCTCGTGCCTTTGTTTGCTGAATTTGAATTCCGCACGCTCGCCAAGCGCATCTTTGGCACCGAGTTCACCCTCCAAGAAGCCAGCGTCGATCTCGTACTAATGAGTGTCGACGACGAGCAATCTCAGAGCAAAAAGACCGCTGATAATTCCGGCGATCTTCAACTCGACCTACTCCCCGCCGTCACCTACCAGACATTCGCCGATGTCAAGACCGACTACCGCATCGCTGACTCTGCCGAAACCCTCGAGCAATTGACTGACGCACTGCGCGCCGCGGGCAGCTTCGCCTTCGACACTGAAACGACTGGCCTCAACCCGCGCAGTGTCGATCTAGTCGGGATCTCATTTTCAACAGCAGCGCACAGCGGTTGGTTCATCCCCGTCTCTAAAGATAACTCCGCCGCAGTCTTCGAAGCACTGCGCCCCATCTTTACCGACAGCAGCTTGGTCAAAATTGGCCACAATCTAAAGTTCGACCTATCGATTTTAGCCGAGCAAGGCATCGACGTCGCTGACCTTTGCTACGACACCATGTTGGCGCACGCACTGATTGATCCAGAGCAGCGCCACAATCTCGACACGCTGTCGGAAGACTTCCTACGCTACACCACGATTCGCTTCAGCGAACTCGTGCCGGATGTAAAGAAGGGGCAGCCAATCGACTACTCCTCAGTCAAACCTCAAGCCCTCGCAGACTACGCGATCGAAGACGCCGACGTGACCCTGCAGCTTTGGGAATTGTTCAAAGCGAAACTCGAAGAAAGCGGCCAAGCTAAAGTCTTTTACGAAATTGAAACACCCCTGCTCCCCGTGCTCGTCGCGATGGAGCGCGAAGGCATTTTGATGAACGAAGCGACGCTGGTCGAAACTGGCAAATCGCTCGAAAGCCACATCGAAACACTGCGCGAGTCGATCAACTTAGCCGCTGGACGCGAGTTCAACCTCAACTCCCCTAAGCAACTCGGTGAAATCTTATTCGACGAACTCAAGCTAGTCGAAAAGCCGAAGAAGACCAAGACCGGTCAATACGCGACCAACGAACAAGTACTCTCTTCGCTCGCGCCGAAGCACCCGATCGTCGCCGACATTCTCGAATACCGCCAACTCGCCAAACTCAAAAGCACCTATATCGATTCATTGCCCAATTCAATCGATCCAGTCAGCGGTCGCGTGCATACCAACTACGGCCAAGTGCAAACCTCGACTGGCCGCCTCTCCTCGAACGACCCCAACCTGCAAAACATTCCAGTGCGCAGCGCCCAAGGACGCGAGATTCGCAAAGCCTTTATCCCTCGCCCTGGCTGGAAACTGCTCTCGGCCGACTACTCGCAAATTGAACTACGTATTCTCGCGGCACTGACCGAAGACGCCGGCCTGCTCAATGCCTTCCGCGAAGGCCGCGACATTCACGCCGCGACCGCTGCGAAAATATTTGATGTCGCACTCGACGCAGTCACGCGCGAGCAACGCAGCACCGCTAAGATGGTCAACTTCGGCATCCCATACGGCATTTCCGCCTTTGGACTGGCGCAGCGACTCGGCACCGTCTCACGCACCGAAGCACAGGAAATTATCAACAATTACTTCGCGCAGTTCCCCGGCATTCCCGGCTACATGTTGCGCATGCAAGAGAGCGCTAAAGCCAAAGGCTACGTTGAAACTATCACGGGGCGGCGACGCTATCTGCAGGATATTAATTCCAGAAATGGCACCATACGTGCCGCAGCCGAGCGCAATGCGATCAATATGCCGATCCAAGGCACTGCCGCCGACATGATTAAAATAGCGATGGTCAACGTGCAAAATGCGTTGGTTGGGCAGAAGCTTAACACCCGTATGCTCCTGCAGGTGCATGACGAATTGATCTTTGACCTCGATCCCAATGAAGAGACCGCCGTGCGTGCCCTCATCATTGAAGGCATGAAAAAGGCCCTCGACTTGAAGTGCCCGATCGAGATCGACATTGGCCTCGGCGATAACTGGCTGGAAGCGCACTAGTGCTCTCCGGCTAACATCGAACGTTGAACTTTGAACGTTCAACATTCAACCACACAGAGGCTTAAAAAAGTGGCGTGCGAGCTTGCTCGCGCTTAGGTTCGGATACGCAACTCCCTTACAGGCGCGAGCAAGCTCGCACACCACGACTAGACTGTTACTGACGCCCTACAGCCCCCAGCGGATGGAATAGCCGATGCCGACGAAGAATTCATCCGCATCATTGTTGAGGCCAACACCTGCAAACAGATCCAACTGTGAGTCATCGTTGAACAGCCAAGTCATCCCGCCATCGATCGACGCAGGAGAGTCCTCGGCACTTAAACCAACTGCGCCAAACACCTCGATGAACAGACCCAGTTGATCAGTCGCACCGTAGCCCAACGCCACGGAATACAAACCGGATGACAATGTCGTGTCATTGCCATTGTCTTTCTCCGAAGTCTCTAGTTTTGCCCCAAGATTGTAGCCTAGTGAGAATTGCTCAGACAAGGTGTGTGAGAATGCCAACAGAAAATCGGGATCCACCTGATCGGAGGTAATATCGCTATCACCAATCGGTAGACTCGCATGCACAAGGATCGCCATCTCTGGTTCCAGCCAAGTATCACCTTCCGGGGCGATGTAGTATTTGAAGCCAAGCATGGCATCATTCGCACCGGAATCGACATCCGAGTCGAGATACCCGCCCCAACCCAAACGCAGCTCCCAGTCTTGAGCTAGGCCAACGCGAAGCAATGAACCGCCATACTCGACGCTTGATTCGCCGTCGGCATCTTCAAAGGCCGTCGTGCCAACCTCAAACTGGGCAAAGCCAGGCGCGATGACCGAACTGGACTCCGTCGCATCCGGGCGATCCGTCACCAATGGCTCGGCAAGTAAGTGACCGCTGCAAGCGATCGAAAGTGAAAGTGTCGTAAATAATGTGCTGTAGTTGCTCATGACTTTGACTTATCAAAGTATAAAAACACTCATGTCAAACATTAGATTTTGAATATTGAATAAGTTACGAGCCAATACGGTGTAAATAGATACTGAGATGTGTGCACGGTGGATTACAGCAATGCATTAGGCACAGCTTAACATTAAACGAGTGGAACAGACATTTTTTATCTGCGGCTCTGAGCGGACAGACAGAAATGTCTATTTCACGATTTAAAAGGACAGGCAGCAATGCCTCATACAACTCCCTCGCCCTACTCCACCACCGCGTCCACCTCGGCGATCCACTGCGCACGTGTCGCCTCATCCACTAGCGCTACTTCGAAGCCATTCTTGGCAATCTGCGCAAGCTCGACATGGCTAAACTGTAAGCCAGCACTCAATGCCGCATACTCATCTTCGACATTGTTACCAAAGGAAAAAGGATCATCCGTGCTAATCGTGCAGCGCACGCCACGGTCCACCAGCTGACGGATCGGATGCTGTTCGAGCTCCTTCACCACATTGAGCTTCACGTTGCTGATCGGGCAGACATCAAAGGTCGTGCCACTCTCAATTGCTAAGTCCACCACCGCATCGTCCTCGATCGCACGCACGCCATGTTGAATACGACGCACGCCCAGCACTTCAATCGCTTCACGCACATTGGAGGCCGGACCAAATTCACCAGCGTGAGCCTTCATCTCCAAGCCAGCATCGCGAGCTTTCGCCCACAGGTTCGGCGTCCAATCTTCCAAAGGTAAATATTCAACCCCGTGCAGGTCGAGTCCCGCAAGGCCGTCCCAATGCACACATTGCTCCAGCACTGGAGCCAACACCTCGTTGTAAGAATTACGCGCCATACCCATGAACACCCGCACTTCCATCCCGGCAGGCACCGCACTACGAATCGCCGCCAAAATTTCCGGCCCCGGAATATCAATGAATTGAATCATGCCGGCATGAAACGAGGTTTCCACGTAACGCACATTATGCGCGAGTTGCCCTTCGAAAATCACCTTCGCCGCTTCGTAATAACGCTCAGGCGTGGTGAACCACTGCATCGCATGCTCGATCAAGTGATGCTCAAAATCCTCAAAGCACTGCCACTTAAAATCCTGCGCCCAACACGCCTGAGGCTCGCTAAACTGCTCGGGGTCAAGCTGCTGCAACAGTTGATGCGG
>CAZIMR010000093.1:0-5735 GCA_964540215.1 uncultured Puniceicoccaceae bacterium | reverse complement strand
AGCCATCTACCGCACCTACTCGCCTCCACACTCTGTGGTTACCTCTCCACGCAAGACAGCACGTGGCGGACCCTCGCTGGGGCTGGGCTACGTGATACGACACGAGTCGCATCGGGCGATCCGCAGCTCTGGAAGCAGATCCTCGAACAAAACAGCGACGAAGTCCTGCGTGCGATCGAAGGCTTCGAGCAGCAGCTTCATCACCTCAAAACATCCCTTCTTAACCAGAATTCCCTCGGCGTCATCGCCCAACTCGAATGCGGCAAAACCTACCGCGATCAATTGCAAGACGCATGACAGATCCACTTCCCATCACGCCCTTCACTCAGCAACTTAACAACACCATTCAGTTGCCCGGCTCAAAGAGTATTACCAACCGTGCCCTGATCCTCGCTGCGCTCGCCGAAGGCGAAACCCGCCTAGAAGGTGCGCTGTTTAGCCGCGACACCCGCATCATGCTCGAAGCGCTCATTGCGCTAGGCTTTCAATGCGCCGCTGACCAGACCGCCAGTACCATCACAATTAAAGGTGAAGGTGGTACCATTCCCAACACCTCAGCAGACTTGCACGTCGGTAACGCCGGCACCGCCGCGCGCTTCCTGACCGCCTTTCTCGCACTGCAAGCTGGCGGCAGTTATACACTTGATGGCGACCCTGCCATGCGCGAACGCCCGATGTCCGGCCTACTCGATGCACTGGTTGCACTCGATGCCGCCGAGTTTGAATTCCACGGCATGCCGGGCCATTTCCCATTTACGCTCAAAGCCAAAGGCTACAACGGCGGCAATGCCACAGTCGATGCGAGCGCCAGCAGCCAGATCCTCTCCGCACTGCTCCTCGCAGCGCCCGCAGGCTCTGCCAATGTACAAATTACCTGCCTAGGCGTGCGCCCCGCTTATGTCGAGATTACCCTGAAAATGCGTGAAGCCTTTGGCGCCGCCCCCGTCGCCAGCGATGCCAGTGGCAACTATGCACTCGAAGCAGTGCGCTATACAGCTCCGAGCAATGGCATCTACTCGATCGAGCCTGACATTTCTGCGGCCAGCTACTTCCTCGCCCTCACATTACTTCAAGGCGGCCAGCTCACAATTCCCACGCTCAGCCCAGAGCCACTTCAAGGCGACGCCTGCTTCATCGAAGTCCTCGCCCACCACGGGCTTAATGTCGATGCCGAACTCAACCAATGGATTGCCAACTGCGCCGCCCCAGAGGCGATCGGCCGCAACCATCGAGAAATCGACTTCAACGCCTTCTCAGACACTTTTCTAACCTACGGCGCAATCGCACCCCTACTGGGCGGGTCCGTTCGTATTTGCGGCATTGGCCACACCAGGCACCAAGAGACTGATCGCATCGCCGGCATGGCCAATGAGCTCTCCAAGCTTGGCCAACTCGTTAAAGAAGAGAAGGATGCACTCACGATCAGAACCAAGCCTAACGAACTGCGCGCACGCGCAATGAAAGCGCGCAATGCAGGCCAATTGATCGAAATCAACACTTACGAAGACCACCGCTTCGCAATGAGCTTCGGTATCCTCGGCAGCTTCGACTTGATTGGCGACGGCCTACCGTGGCTCGCGATCAAAGACCCAAAGTGCTGCGCTAAGACTTTCCCTAGCTTTTTCGAAGCCTTAGATCAGTTGCGTGGATAAATCACAAAGGAGCGTGGCCGACTCGCCCAGGTTGAATCCAGATTGATGCAAACGAGGGCAAGACGCCCTCACGCCTTAGAGCTCACAACTCGGTCGCTGTCTGCTCCGTCCAGAGTCCAAGCTTGGTCGCCGTCGCCGACACTGCCGCCACGCACGCCGTCTCGGCACGGAGTACATGTGCCCCTAAATGCGCCAATTTCCAGCCGTTCTTACGCAACACATCGCGCTCGTAAGACGACCAGCCACGCTCGGGTCCGAGCGCAATCACTGCGCTCGCAGCGGCAGCGGGCAACACTTCGCCCAACGAACCACTTGCCTCGTAATTATCCAACGCCACATGCGTACCCGCACCATGCAGCGCAGAAATTGCCGACTGCAGATCAGCATGCATCGCTACTTGAGGAAGATAGGTACTAAAAGCCTGCTCCGCGCCAAGGCGGATACGATCTCGCCACTCATCCGTATGCCACAAACTGCTCTGCGCATAAGACGGTTCGCTGCGTTCGGCTTCGAAAAAATGAATGCCCGCCACGCCGAGGCTCGCGCCCTCAAATAGGACACGCTTCGCAGTATGTGGCCGTGGCAAGCCAATCAACAAAGTCACCGGTAACGCCGCAGGCGCTGGCTCCGTGCCAATCACCTCCAACTCCACGGCACCTTCAGCTTCTAATGCGACCACTTTTGCTCGCGCTCGTGGCCCGTTGACGAAGCCTAGGAACACCAAGCTGCCGACCTCTGCGCGCAGTACTTTACGCAAGTGCAGCGCTCGAGGATCGCTCCCCTCGAGTCGGACCGACTCAAAGACTCCATCAAAAAGCATCAAATTCATAAACGAGGATACACTTTTGTTATTTGAGGGAGGGACGCCGTCCTCGGCGGCCTCAAACAGAGGCACAATCCGACAGCAGGACCGCTATCCCTCCAAGCACGATAGAGAACCACACGCGCCGACTAACGACGACGCCCGAAACGGCTCGATGCCGAATTGCGCTTACGACGCTTCGGTGGAGCGGCGGACTCGCTGCGAATGATCGGTTCGTGGAAATAATTAAAATCATCGAGCTTACGCTGCTTAATCGGCTGATCGATAAATTTCTCAATGGCATCGAGCTTCGCCTGCTCATCGGGAGCGACCAGCGTCATCGCATCACCTTCACGCTGTGCTCGACCTGTGCGGCCAATCCGGTGCACGTAGTCTTCCGCATGTTCTGGCACATCGTAATTGATGACGTGCGTCACGTTGGCAATGTCCAGACCGCGCGAGGCAATGTCCGTCGCGACCAGAATCTTCATCGTGCCGTCCTTAAACTGCTCCAAGGCCTCGGTGCGGGCCTTCTGCTGAAGATTTGAGTGCATCGCTACACAACTGTAATCACGCTCCTGCAACCAGCGAGCAATACGGTCTGCGCCGACTTTCATGCGGCAGAAAATAATCATGCTATCGACTTCCATGCTGTCGATCAGAGCGATCAACAAGTCGAACTTCTGCATCGCGCCGACTGGATATACTTCGTGCTTCACCGTCTCCGCAGGCGTCAGCTTGATACCAATTGAGACTTCGACTGGATCTTTTAGACTCTTCGCGACTAAGCGCTTGATGTCGTCCGAAACAGTTGCCGAAAACAACAGCGTCTGCCGATTTGCATTACACATTTTAATAATGCGTTGCACATCGTCAATGAAGCCCATGTCGAGCATCCGATCTACTTCGTCGAGGACCAAGACTTCGACTGAGCGGAGGTCAAAATTGCCCTGCTTCAAGTGATCGAGTAAACGACCAGGCGTCGCAATCACGACATCCGCGCCTTCGCGCAGCTCGTCGAGTTGCTTGCCGTAACCGACACCGCCGTGGATCAGGCAGCACTTCGGCGCACAGTATTTACCATACGATGCAAATTGATCTTCGACCTGAGCAGCGAGCTCACGGGTCGGCCCGAGCACGAGGCAACGAGGCGGCGCACCTTTTTTGTGACCGCCGAGACGATGCAAGATCGGAAGCGCATACGCCGCGGTCTTACCTGTACCAGTCTGAGCTGAGCCGATAACATCTTTGCCCTCAAGAATGTGTGGGATTGAGCCGGCTTGAATAGGGGTCGGCGTAGTGAAACCGAACTCGTCGATAGATTTAAGAATAGACTCGTCGAGTCCAAGATCGTGAAACGTCATTATATGTGGTCTGGGTGAAAAGCCCGGCCAACTTACGCATCCGGGTCCAATTAAGAAGTCGCGTAGCGTGCGTGTATTTCTTTGAGAATCAAGGAGAAAGCACACCTTCCAGGGATCGGTGTGGGCTCGAATCAATTTGCCGAGTCGTTCAATCACTCGCGTCGATCAACACCACAATAGCACCCCATCAATCGAGTGGTTTACCTCAGTATAGAATACCACCACAGATTGGCCAGATGACAGCCGCAACCGGCGGCTTTGGGAATTTGTGATGCTGGACATCTACGGCTTTAGCCATAGCTTGAGCTCTAAATGTCTAGCATTCAATCCTCTCAAAACTTTGTAACAATTAGCGTAATCAGTACGCTACTGCTTTTAAGCGCGGGCCTTGCCCAATTCGATCATTCATGGCTTTCACTAGTGCCAAGTTGCGCAGCATTGCTGGTTGTGTTGATGACGCGCAGTGCCTTCCTCGGGCTGCTAGTCGGCGCGATATGTGGCGCATTGCTAGTGACTGATGGAGCACCGCTCGCCGCAGTTAGACAACTCGCGTTGCAACAATTTTGGCCGATCTTTGGTTCGTCTTGGAAGCTGAGTGCGATTCTATTTACATTGATCTTGGGAGGCTTCGTTGCCCTGGTCGAAGCGGGCGGCGGCCTACAAGGCCTAGTCCAACGCTTGCTAGGTTCTGGGCGTGCCTCGCGCAAGCGTATGCAATTCACGGTGTTTGGATTTGGCCTGTTGGTATTTTTCGATGGCTTGGCGAACACCATGTTAATTGGCCGACTATTGCGTTCGGCGGCAGACCGCTGTCGCGTTTCGAGGCAGAAGTTGGCTTACCTCGCGGACACGACGGGCTCTGCGGTGGCGTGCTTGGCTTTTATATCCACGTGGATCGCCTTTCAGTTATCGATGATCCATGAGGGCTTTGCCTTGGTAGGGCGTGAGGTCAGTGCCTATGCCTATTTCTTTAAATCCCTGCCCTTTAATTACTATTGCTGGTTCGCACTGCTACTGGCCTTGGTCTCAATTGCGCGAGAGTTTAACCCAGGCTCGATGGGCAAGGCTGAACGCCTGGCCCGAGACATGCCAGTTAGCGATGCAGAAACGTCGTCCATCGAGGCCAATCATTGGGGCTTAGCGATTGTGCCGATTTTGGTGCTCACCTGCTCGATTCCCCTGCTGACTTATGTAATCGGCGCCGAGTCGCTATTGCCGTTCAGCCTGAGTAAATTTGCGCAGGCCTACGGACGCGCCGAAAGTTATGTGCCGCAGATTCTTGTGGCCGCCAGTGTGCTGGCTTCGCTGGTTGCGGCGGCGACGCTAATGTCGGCTGCGAAAACATCCGCACCTTCCTCAGTAAGCAAGGTCTTCCTGGCGGGCGTGCGGGAAATTGCAAAGCCTACCGTGGTTCTAATTGCAGCGTGGATGTTGGGTTCGGTGATTAGCCAACTCGGGACTGCTGACCATCTGAGTGCCTTACTCGAGGGGCGTATCTCGGCGGGATTTTTACCAGCGATGATCTTCTTGTTGGGAGCGGTTATTTCATTCTCAACTGGCACCTCGTGGGGCACGATGGGCGTGCTCATGCCACTGGCGATTCCAGTCATTTTTGTCGTGAGTGGAGAGAGTTCAGACGCAGAGCGAGATCGTCATGTCGCGGCTGCAATTGGTGCAGTCTTTAGTGGTGCGGTATTTGGCGACCACTGTAGCCCATTTAGTGATACCACGATTGTCGCATCGATCGCATCAGGCGTTGAACCGATAGATCATGTACGCACCCAAATGCCGTTCGCTCTGATTGCTGCGATGGTCGCGCTAGTGCTTGGTTTCTTGCCGACGGGCTTTGGCTTACCTGCATGGGCCGGGCTCGGACTCGGCGGGGCTTGCTTAATTCTACTGCCCAAGTGCTTCTCA
>CAZIMR010000092.1:0-5755 GCA_964540215.1 uncultured Puniceicoccaceae bacterium | reverse complement strand
ATAAAAAAATAAATTCGGTTTTAAGGAAAAGAGGCAGAAACATGCCCCTGAGAGGGGGTGCGTCAACCCTAATTTTCGATTTCACCTGCCAATTCTTATTCGGCTTCAGGAGCCGCTACCACTGGCGGACGCGTAGAAAGTGTCAACGACACGACATTCTCGATATGACGCGTATGCGGAAATAAATCGAAAGGCTGAATCAGAGTGATGTCGTAGCCTGCCTCGACGAACTCCTTCAAATCTCGCGCCTGTGTGGCCGGATCGCAGGACACATAGACGATCCGCTGCGGCCGAAATTGCATTAATTGCTGGCGAAAGCTCGAATCGCAGCCCTTACGCGGCGGATCAATCACCACCGCAGTCTGTTCTGCAGGGAACTTTAGGCTATTAAAGATCGCCTCGGCCTTACCGATCACGAAGCGCACATTTTTAATGTTACTAATCGTCGCATTCGCCTGCGCCCAACGCACTGCGGGCTCGCTGATTTCAACACCCGCGGACAGATCAAAGGATTTTGACGTCGAAAGCGTAAACAAGCCGACGCCGCAATACGCATCCACCAAGTAGCGTGCGCCAAGCAGCGATGCCTCACGCGCCACGTGCTCGACCAACTCCGGCAGGATGAAAGGGTTATTTTGGAAAAACTCTCCAGCCTTAAACTGGAATGTGTGATTGCCGATACGCTCAGAGACGATCTCCTGCGGATCAGTCACCACACCTTCGAGCACATCACGCATCAGTATCGTGCCACCACGCTGACGGCGCTTCTTACCACCCGAGAGGCGTGCATCTTCGCGTGCTTCCGGCAATGCGGCGTTGATCGCTTCAGTCGCGATCGGGCACTGCTCAACATCCAGAATTTGGTTGCGGCGGCCATATTGCAAAAATCCAATCGGCTGCGAGCCATCCTTCGCTGGGCGCTCATAATGCGGCGTTATCTTGGAACGATAATTATATTCCTTCGGCGAACCGTGCGACAACTGCACTGGATGGTCGATCGCTCCGAGCTTCAGCATCAACTCCTCAACGTGCTGAGTCTTCTCCTTTAGCTGGCGCACATAGGTCATATGCTGATACTGGCAGCCACCACACTTTTGATACAGCCGGCAACGCGGCTCGACACGATCCGGCGACGCTTGCAGCACTTCAACCAGATCTGCATCCGAATAATTTTGAAAGTTACGATAGATGCGCGCCTTCACCCGCTCACCGGGAATCACGAATGGCACCATCACCACCCAGCCATCCACACGGGCGACGCCCATTCCTAGATTGGTCAAACTCTCAACGGTCACTTCGACCTCTTGATGATACTCAAAAGGCTCTGATACAAAATTTTTCGGTGGTTGCATCCCAATGCCCTCCCCAATGCAGCCGCATCCTGCAACCTTAAAATCGATAACAAGCTTCCCATCGAACAACTTTCTGCCCTTATTAAATTCAATAATATGCAAGACGCCTACATTCAGAGCCGCCAAAACGATCAAGTCAAAAATCTCGTCAAGCTTCGCGAACGCAAGCACCGCGACCGCCAAGAGCGCTTCCTAGTCGAAGGCCTGCGCGAGCTCGGTCACGCCATGGGCTCCGGCTATGAAGTCGAAACCATTTACTACTGTCCAGAATGCTTCCCCTCCGCTCAGCACGAAACCTTTATTGCCGATACCTGTGACAATGATGGCCCACCGCTCGTGCGCATGAGCGCAGACGCCTTTAGCAAAGCGGCCTATCGTGAAGGCCCCGACGGCATTATCGCGATCGCCAAACAGCAAAGTCACTCGATCCAGGAACTCGACCTACCAGCAGCGCCGCTACTACTGGTACTTGAAGGCATCGAGAAACCTGGCAATCTTGGCGCAATCCTTCGCAGTGCTGACGGCGCCGGCGCAGATGCCGTGATCCTCGTGGACTGCGTACTCGATCTCTACAACCCCAACGCAATCCGTTCCTCCCAAGGCCTAGTTTTTGCACTGCCGATCGTCTGCACCGAGCAAGCTTACCTATCAGAATGGCTCACGAAACATCAGATTCAAACCGTCGCTACCACTCCCGACACCAAAAGCCTACACTGGGACATCGACTACAAAAAGCCCACCGCACTGTTTTTCGGCAGCGAAAGCGATGGCCTAACCGACTATTGGCTTCACCATACAAACGAGCGTATCCGCATCTCGATGGCAGGCAGAGCCGACTCGCTCAATGTCGCCGCAGCCGCAGCCGTCTGCCTCTACGAAGCAAAACGGCAGCGCACTTAAAAAAGGTGCGAGGACGAGTCGGCCTCCCATTCAGCGACATCAGCTAAACGTGATCTGGCATTTAGAAACCACGTTTCTTCAAGTCCACTATCGTCTGATCCAGTGCTTCTGCCATCGGCGTGGTAGCCAAATAGCCTAAATCTCGCCCTGCTGCACTGATGTCAAAATAGTGATCTTTAGCCAACTCCACTGCGACAAAACGCGTGATTGGCGGCTCATTGCGACGCCCGAGCAACTTCCACAGCCCTTCGCAGATCGCGCCGACACTATACGCCACTGGCAACGGAATCTTCTTCGTCAACGGCGCATGGCCCAAACCCTCCAAAATCGAATTCACCCACGGCCACAGTTCGACCGACTCTCCTTGCGAAATAAAATATGCCTGCCCTGCGCCCGTGCCTGCAGTTAAGGCATCGAACGCATCCAGATGCGCGTCAGCCACATTGCCCACATACGAGACATCCACACGACTCTTGCCATCGCCAATGATTTTCAAACGCCCAGCTTGCACACTCTCAATCACACGCGGCAAGAGATGTGGATCGCCCGGCCCGAAGATCAGATGCGGTCGCAATGCCACAATCTTCAAAGACTCCGAATTCGCAGCCAGCGCCTCTGCCTCGGCAATCGCCTTGGTATGCGCGTAGTGACACAGCCAATTTTTGCCGTACGGCAGCGACTCATCACCGCCACGGATCGGCTGACCAGTAAACACCACACTCGGCGTGCTGGTATAAATCAAACGCCCGACGCCCTGCTGCTGGCAAGCCGCCACAACATTACGCGTGCCAATCACATTCGGCTGATAATAACTGTCCCAGCTGCCCCAGACGCCCGCCCGCGCCGCCACATGAAACACTGCATCCACGCCCTCGCATGCAGCCGACACTGCCGCCGCATCCGTGAGATCACCACAGACGACCTCCACGCCTTGCGCCTCCAACTGTGGTTGCGACGAGCGACCAATCGAGCGCACTGCGTAGCCACGCGCCAATAAGCGCTCAATCACATAGCCACCCACAAAGCCACCGCCACCTGTCACTAAAATCTTCATACACGGCCAGACCTACGCACCTGCAAACTTCCTCGCAAGCGACAAACGATGAATCTTCGCATTATGCCGCACATCCACGGGGAACGATTTCTCAAAAAAGAACGCATTAATGCCGCTCGTCATCGCATGCTGCTGCGCGATCTCGCGTAGCCCTTCAATGAACTCGGCCCGCGCCGAATCGCCCACCGGGAATGCGCCCGCCTCTGGCTCGATCACGATTGCGGGACGTCCCCCGCCGACATCAATCAACGCCGAGCGAAACACATGTGGGTGTGCATTAAAAATCGCCTCACAGCAATCCGTGTAAAGCGGCCCTTCGGCAGTCTGCACGTGCTCGATTTTACGGCCACAGAACCACAAATGCCCAGCCTCACCGATCCAACCGAGGTCGCCCATACGGTGCCAATGCCGCTCACCATCGGCGATCTTCGAATCTGCGTCCGCATCTGCGCGCTTGTCGTAGCTACGCGTGACCGACGGGCCGCGCACGATGATTTCGCCAATCGCACCGGCTGGTATTTCCACGATTTCAGCAAAGGTCGCAATCGGCCCAGCAACTGGCTCAATAATCCGCACATCCACTCCGGGCAGCGGCGTACCCACACATGTGCCGTCGCCTAGCGCGGTGCGCACGGCAGTCTCGCTCAACACCTCCGTCGAGGCGATCGAGCTCACAGGCAAAGCCTCAGTGGCTCCATACGGCGTATGAATCTCGCCGTTCGGAATAATCGCTTCCATCTGCCGCATCAACGCTGGCGGCACCGGTGCGCCCGCCATTAAAATACGTCGCACACTCGGCAGCGTCACCGCATGCGCCTCACAATAACGCGCGATCTTGGTCCACAATGCTGGCGAACCAAAACTGTTGGTCACCGAATTTTGCTGAATCGCACGCACGATTTTTTCCGGATCAACCCTCGCAGGGCGACTCGGATTCATCTCTGGCACCACGGTGCACATCCCCAGCGCTGGATTAAACAAAGCAAACACGGGCAACATCGGCAAATCCACTTCGCCAGGCGCAATGCCATACTGCGCACGAATCGCCTCCACCTGGGCCACAAACATGCCGTGTGCATAGCACACGCCCTTCGCTGGCCCCGTCGAACCGGAGGTAAACAAGACCGCCGCCAATTCGTCCTCCGCAGAGTCCACGACTGGGAAATCCCCCTGTGCGTTATATTGAGCGATTGTTTGTTCAAATCCAGAGCCGACCGAGAGCTTCACCGACACCCCACTAAAACT
Source organism: uncultured Puniceicoccaceae bacterium (assembly GCA_964540215.1). GTDB lineage: Bacteria > Verrucomicrobiota > Verrucomicrobiia > Opitutales > Coraliomargaritaceae > Lentimonas. The sequence continues at coordinate 1,204 of CAZIMR010000092.1, read as the reverse complement.
AGGGCGAAACAGCCGCGCCACCCAAATCGCGGCAGGAATGCCAACCACGGCATCCGGCTGCGAGTGCCGCACGCAACGCAAGAAGCGCTTCAAACCCATGCCTGGATCAATCACGATCGGCACGGCCCCCATCCGAAACAGCGCAAACACGATACGAATCAAATCCAAGCCCGGCTTGACCATCAGCAACACACGTGTGCCTCGCTCAATGCCACGTGCAGCAAAATAATGCGCCGTCGCAGATGCCTCCGCATCCAGCTGCGAGAAACTACGCTCGACATAACGGATCGCGCCACCTGACTCACGCCCGACAGGCGCACGCACTGCAGCTGCATCAGGATGTTGAGCAGCTTGTTCAGCCAGAAAGTAAGCGACATTGTGAGGCATAGTATAGAACAGACATCCCGTGGCAGGACGGCGAAGTTGCCAAGAAAAAAGAAGACAAAGCAAGTCTCCTCAGTTCAGCCGAAAACCTGTCGTCGCAGACCCTGAATCACCGCAAGATCGCCCCAATTCGAGCCCTGCATCGCATTTACCTTCGGTGGATGCTTTCGCCCACGTTCCATTTGCCAAGCTCCAGTAAAGCCACGCACAAACTCCGTAGAGCCCAAGATCGCGCCGTCAGTAAAGTAACGCACCCGACAGCGCAGCATCACTGACTTTGGCAATTCGCCTTCTTCCTGATTCAGAACCCTCAACGCACGCTCATGCGTCATCTCAGACAAACCAGCACCCGAAGCATACTTACCAAAGATCAACATCCGATGCATCCGTAGGGCTGAATCAATCCGCTTCGCCCCATGATCAGTCCAAATATTGATCAGTCCCCGCTTGGCCTCAACCACTCCCGCCACCGCCTCGGCATAACCACAGAAGCGGTAATCCTTCGGATCTTCGACCAGGCCAGCACGCACAGGGTTGAGATCAATGTAAGCGGCCATTGTCTGCAACGGATTCCCCTGCCCCTCAACTAGCACCGACTTAAAGCGCTCCGCCCACAAAGTGCCATAGCGCTTATGCGAGCGATTATACCAGACAGAAAAACGCTGCTTCACCGCCTTCATAAACTCCGAAACATCCGTCATCCGAGCCAACAACTTACGACGGATCGCCTCAGCCTCCTCACCGCCTGCTTCAAGCTGAGCCTCCATGATCTCCACTGCAGCCCCTTGATACTTCGTAGGCTTAGGATACAGCACCTTGT